>JASLEL010000419.1 GCA_030151145.1 Aquirhabdus sp.
CCCAAAAAGACCGTTAAGGCGCAAGCAGCCAAGCCTGCACATCATAAGCCGTCAGCCTTGCACCCGCATCACCGTCATCATCACGCGGAGTGATTGCGTGGCGTAGCGTCATGCGGCGAAAGTTGTCATAATCCGCCGCATGACCTTATCTATTCAGCTTAAACAGCGCCCGTTACCCCCGATTCCCGAAAGTTTTGCGGCCCTGCCGCAGGTCTTGGCACGCCTGTATGCCGCACGTGGCGTGCAGCATATCGATGAGCTGACGCTGGTACTTGCCCGACTTTTGCCCGCCAAAGATTTAAAAGGTCTGGAAGGTGCCATAGCCCGCATCAATCAGGCGATAGATGGCGGGTCCCGTATCCTCATCGTCGGCGACTTCGACGCCGATGGTGCGACCAGCACGGCATTGATGATGTTGGCGCTCAGGCAAATGGGTGCCGTGGTCGATTTTCTGGTGCCGGACCGCTTTAAATATGGCTATGGGCTGACGCCTGAGATTGTCCAGCTTGCGTTGACGACTGCATCGCCTGATCTGATTATCACTGTAGATAATGGCATTTCTAGTCACGAAGGCGTCGCTGCGGCGCATGCCGCTGGGGTCGATGTCGTGATCACCGATCACCACCTGACGACCAAAGGCGCGCCGCCAGCCTGTGCGGTGGTCAATCCTAATCAGCAGGGCTGTGTGTTTGCGAGTAAAGCCTTGGCGGGTGTCGGCGTGGCCTTTTATGTACTGGCATCGTTGGCGACCTTGCGCAAGTCGCAAGGCAAAGCCACGGCGCGTCTCGTCGACTGGCTGGACCTGGTGGCACTCGGCACCGTCGCTGATGTCGCACCACTGGACGGTAATAATCGCATTCTCGTATCACAAGGCTTGCAGCGGATTCGGCAGGGTCAGTGCCGTCCCGGGATACTCGCGATGCTCGATATGGCCAAGCGTGATGCACGCAAAATCACATCTCAGGACTTGGGTTTTGTACTGGGGCCACGCATCAATGCCGCCGGGCGTATGGATACGATGCGCATCGGGATTGAATGTTTACTGGCTGAAGACCTCGCAACGGCGCAGCCGTTGGCTGAGCAACTGGAGCGTCTGAATCTGGAGCGGCGGACGGTGGAAGCCGAGATGAAGGCGGACGCTTTAAGTCTGCTGTCCGAGCGGCCTTTATTTGATGGGCGAGGGTTTGATGGGCTAAAAGGCGCGGGCGATACCGCTCATACACCCGCAGCGATCGTACTCTATGAGCCAAGCTGGCATCAGGGGGTGATCGGGATCGTGGCAGGGCGGCTCAAGGAGCAGTTTAATCGTCCCAGTATCGTTTTTGCGCCCAGCGATGAGACCTGTACCACTCTGAAAGGCTCGGCACGCTCCATCTCCGGCATTCATATTCGTGATGCCATTGAGCGGGTGGCGGACAATCATCCGGGGCTGATCAGTCACTTTGGCGGGCATGCCATGGCGGCAGGGCTGACGCTGCCGGTGGCGCATTTTGAGACCTTTGCCAATGCGTTTCGTGCGGTGGTGGATGCGCATGATGCAAGTTTGTTTGAGCCGATACTTCAGACCGATGGCGCGCTGGCGGCGAGTGATTTTTCGGTGCATCTGGCGCAGCAATTGATGGATGGCGATCCATGGGGACAGGCGTTCCCGCCGCCGGTGTTTGAGGGAGAGTTTACGGTGCTGGAGCAGCGCTGGATGAAGGAGAAGCATCTCAAGCTGACCCTGCGTCATCTGGATGGCGGCGGCTGGCTGGAGGCGATTCGCTTTAATGCCAGTGATGCGCCACTGCCTGCCGATCTGAAGCGCGTCAGGCTGGCCTATACGCTCGATATCAATGAGTTTCGTGGGGATCGACGGCTGCAGTTGAAGATATTGTGGTGGCAGGCAGTGAGCTAAGGAAAAATGGTTATCATGATTTGTTCATAGATCGTGCGCAGAATGCTTTTGTTTAAACCATCAGGTCAATAAAACAGGAGCCCATTATGCCACGTCTGTATACTTTCTTTGTCCATTTACGCGCTTTACCCGCATGGCTGGCACTGCCACGCACAGTGCGCAATGATTTTAATGAGCAGATCCTGCAGCCGATCTTTGCCCAGTATCCGGCGGTCAAGGTACGCTGGTATGATGTCGAGGCATTCACTGCGCGTGCCAGTGACATTGCGGTGTTTGAGACGGCGTCTCTGCAGGATTATTATTTTGTGATCGATGCCATCCGCGATACGGAGGTGTGTACGGTACCGTATTTTGAGTTTGTCGAGATCTTCCCAGCCGTAGAAGATGGCTTTGCAGAATACGAGGCATCCCTCTAATTCCAGCTCGGAATCGCTGTCTGGTTTCAATATCGCTAAAGATGTAAACTGCGTGCACTTTTAACCCCGCCCATTCCATGCTGATATCGGGCGGGTTTGCTGTTTAGATTCAAGATCGACTTTTGCCATGACTGATTTGACCCTGTGGCTGCGCTCTTTTATCCCTGCGCCGCTGACCGTCTCCCGCCGTGAGATCCTGCTGAGTTGTCTGGGTGCATTACTCGGCTTGCTCTGTGCCGAGTGGCTGAGTCATCTGTTGCTGGGTGAGTTTAATCCTTGGTTTATCGCGCCGATGGGGGCGTCGGCCGTGCTGCTGTTTGCCGTGCCGTCCAGTCCCTTGGCGCAGCCGTGGTCGATCATCGGCGGTAATCTGGTTGCGAGCCTGATCGGGGTGACCTGTGCGCTCTTGCTCCCGCACGATCTGGGCGCGGCTGCGGCAATCGCAGTGGCGCTTGCGATCGGGCTGATGTTTATCTTGCGCTGTCTACATCCACCCAGTGGCGCGGTGGCAATTACCTCGGTCATGGGTGGGCCTGCGGTGACGTCTCTCGGCTATCACTTTGTCCTTACACCGGTGTTGGTCAATTCGCTCTTCCTGCTCCTGATCGCGCTGATCTTTAATAATCTGCGCCGTCATCGCTATCCGCATCGGGCCAGTGTGCCCAAGACACAAGACCCTGCACCGTCCGAGCGGCTGGGCTTTACCCGTGGTGATCTGGATCAGGCGATCGCGAGCTATGGCGAGTTGCTCGACGTCAGCCGTGACGATCTGGCGGAGATCATTCGCGGTGCTAAGGTACATGCCTTCCAGCGCAAGTCCGGGGATGTGCGCTGCCATGAGATCATGTCACGTGACATCGTCTCGGTGCAGCATGCCACGCCCCTGACCGAGGCGCTGGATATCCTGCGGGTGCAGCAGTGGCTGGCGCTGCCGGTCTTAAATGAAGACCGCAAGGTGCTGGGTATGCTGTCGATACAGGATTTTCTCGTGCCACGCCGTGATACGACGCATATCATCAATCCCTTGGAAGACCAGTGGGCCAAGACGGTGGTGGATATCATGACCCATCATGCACCGACGGTGGATGGTGATCAGCCGATAGGCGATCTGGTGGGCTTGTTCTCGGATCTCAATATGCATTATGTGCTGGTGGTGGACCGGGATGAGCGGATACAGGGCATCATTACGCAGTCGGATCTGGTGGCGGCGTTGTTTGAGATTCGGCTTGGGGAGGGCAGGCAGGGCTAGTTGATGTTGTGATTCATCCCATTGAGATTCAGTTGGGTGAATGTATTTGTGTTGTGATATCCGGTGGTAGAGCGCCTGCCGCGGGCGGTACTATTGTCTTGACAAAAGTACCCAAAAGCGTTTGCTCCGCTGAACTCGC
>JASLEL010000420.1 GCA_030151145.1 Aquirhabdus sp.
ATGCGCGTAGTAATGCGTCTCTTTGGCATGGCATGCATCTCTACCACCCCCATTTGAGTTCTGTTCCTAAGTAGTTCGAGTCATGCCCGCCGGCATTTTTAATTGCAGAGGCGACCATATAGTAATCTTCCTCAAATGCGATGGATAAACGGCGTGACAATGCCCAGTCCAGACGAAACTGTCCATAAGTAGCGCTTCGCCGACCCGGTTGACCTGCTGTATTGGGGAGGGCAATGTTGGGTAGTGTATATATGGCATCGCGGGTTGTTTGCCGCCAAAGCATGCCTAGCCCAAAGAACAATTTCATGTTGCTTAAAGTGGATAAAGTGAGCGCAGGCTTAAAGTGGATAAAGTTGGTATAACCCGTATAACCAGACAGGTTTAGGTAATAACCATTGGGGAAAAGGGGATTGAATGTCTCTATATGAGTGCCGGATGGGTTGTGATTGCCAGAGGCCGCATCGAGCTGAATACTGAGTCGTGGCTTGAGGCTGAGATCTGTAAAAGTATAGCCCAGCAGAGAGCCGATTCCCCAGGCATTCACGCGCTTTGCTCCCACATGTCCAAGTTGTTGCATGCCTTCGGCATCCCAATCCATACCATCGGTTGAGCCCGTATAGTGCACGTCTATGTTGTTGCGGGACTCTGCACCAGATGCAGCCAGATCGTGCGCGTTATCTTGATGATAATTAGACAGCGTGATGCTGGCGTCACCCTCTCCAACGTGACGCTGGATGCGTGCTCCTTGATAGGTGATGTGATCACTGCTGTAGTCATCAAAGTCGGTATGGTTCTGGTACTGGACGGGCCGACTTTTAAATCCACTGAGCCGCCAAGCCCCCTGCTCGTAGTCGCCCCAGATGGCATCAAAGGCTTGACGAACGTTTGGGCCATCGCGTACCGAGATGAAGCGCTGCAGATCAAATGCCATTTCCTGACGGCCAATTCTTAATTTGTATATGCCGGAGCCGAGCGGTCCACTGGTATCCAGAAAAAGTAAGCGTAAGTCCAGTTTGTTGACATCGGCGGGGCCTGGTTTTGCAAGTCCAGGAGCCAGCGCATTTTCGATCTGGACAAACAGGCGGGTCTGATCTGTCAGATGAGCATCTGCATGCACTTCTAAGCGATGGATCAGATAGCTTTTATTCGGGGTATGGTTGATACCGAACGAGGGGTCATTTTTATTTTCGTATCGTTCCCGGAGGGTCAGGCCGAAAGAAATATACCTCAGTGGATCTTCCGTATCCAAAGGGATGTATTTGAGGCTGTCTGCGAAATTCGTTTTTGCGGCGGGGTCTGACAGGAACGACCAGTTCTCCTGCCATCTAAACATGCCGATGTTGGGGCGTGGATCTAAGGGGACTGCTGTATCAGAGGCACATGCAGATTTAGACGCCACGACCGTCACGGACAGAAATAGCAGGACACAGGCCATATGCCCATATCCTGCTGCTGTCGGGTGATTGAATTTAGTGCGCAAGGTCATGCAGCTCTGCGATATAGCCACCGGGGAACTCCACCATGGCACTCTTTCGTCCATCGCTGGTGTAGGCTGGCGTGAGCACTTTGGCACCATTCTCCTGAGCTTTGGCCAGGGTGGCTGTGAGGTCAGAAACCTCATAGCCAGTCAGCTCATGTCCATAGGGGTAGGGAAGATGCCCATCGGTGACCAGCACAACCATTTTTCCGAAATTTGATTCGATCCGAATCCGGCGGTAGGTGTCGCCCGGACGACCGATTTCACCGCCATCGGCTTTGCTGTTATCCGAGACCCGATGACCTTTGGAGAACTTCAGGAAATCACGTACGAATTCATCCGCACGATCAGCAGAGACATAAACACGATTATCGGGGACATGATCCAGCGCACTGTAGGAGGGGGCGGTGAAGTGCCAGTACAATTGCATGTTGACGCCGCCAGGCCAGCGGATGACGGTATCGTAGCCGATCGGATCTTTAAATTTGTCAACAATGACTTCGGCTCCGGCTGCCCGTGCAGCCTTGATGGCCTTGTCCATGTCGGTTACCAGATAGCCCGTACGCTCTAGCCCGAATGGATAGGGGATGGGGGTCTGAAAGGCAAAAGTGGATAAGGTCCCGACCGGTGTCCATACGTACTGGGCCAGCGTGCTGCTGGGGACGGGCAGGACATTGGCCGTGATCCGTGGCGAAGGTTTGCCTTCAAACGTGGCGGCAAAGCTTTTAATGAAGGCATCGTAATCCGCTGTAGGGATATAGACATGCGTGGTGTCGTATTGAGGGCCAACTGCGACACCTTCAGAAGCAGACTTGGCAGATGTGGTATCAAAAGTGGCTGCCGAAAGCACCAGCAATGCGGACAGGAAGCCATCGCGGGTACGCTGGATGAATTTGATGTTCATGTGATTTTCCTCTGAGTGCCGTAAAGATGAATGAGCGGATTCGCCGGGTCAGAACACCCAGCATGAGCAGCCAAAAGCACCCCAGAAACCCTGATGATCGGCAATATCCATGTGCGGCGCTCTATGGTGCTGATGAAGCGTGCAATGGGGTTTCTGCACGAACGTCATGGCTGTCGTCGGTCTGGTTTTCCAGTACTGGCTGCCGAAGTTGACGGGCGACCAGTCCGGCATGGCCGGAGGCAGAGGGGTATCATGCGGTTTGAAGGGTCCGTCGGCATAGACGATACGTCCGTTCACGAGGGTCATCACGGAGACAATCTGACGGATGTCTTCATCAGAGACTTTGAAGTAGCTGGCTGAGAGGAGGGTGGCATCGGCGAGCTGTCCGACCTTGATCTGGCCTTTCAGTCCTTCTTCATTGGAGAACCATGTGTTGTCGCAGGTGTAGAGACGCAAGGCTTGTTCCCGAGTGAGCAGGTTGGATTCGGGATAGAGCGATAATCCGCCTAGCGTTTTTCCGGTTGTGAGCCAATAGAGCACGTTCCAGGGATCATAACTGGCGACGCGTGTGGCATCGGTTCCTGCCCCGACATGCACGCCCATCTCCAGCATCCGTTTGAAAGGCGGAGAGCGTTTGACCGATTCAGTGCCGTAACGCTCGACAAAGTATTCTCCCTGATACGCCATCCGGTGCTGGATGGCGACACCGCCACCCAGACGGGCGATGCGTTCCAGATTGCGATCAGAGACGGTTTCGGCATGGTCAAAGAACCAGTTGATGCCATCAATGGGAATGTCCTGATGGACTTTTTCAAACACATCCAGTGCGCGACTGATGCTCTCGTCATAGGTCGCGTGCAGCCGCCAAGGCCAGCGTTTCGCTGCCAGAATGCGCACCACGGACTCTAACTCAGCGTCCATGTCCGGGATCAGATCCGGGCGAGGTTGCCTAAAATCCTCGAAGTCGGCTGCAGAAAAGACCAGCATTTCGCCAGCACCATTCAGTTTGTAGAAATCATCGCCCTGATGATAGTCATTCTGCGAGGTCCAGCGGGTAAAGTCGGCGACTTCTTCTTTCGGCTTTTGGGTGAACAGGTTATAAGCGATACGGACGGTGAGCTGGTTTGCTTGATGAAGATCGGCAATCACCTGATAGTCATCCGGATAGTTCTGGAAACCGCCACCCGCATCAATGACCGATGTCACGCCCAGACGATTCAGATCGCGCATGAAATGTCGAGTCGAGTTGAGCTGGTAATCAAAGGGCAATTTGGGACCTTTGGCCAAAGCAGAATACAACAACAAGGCGTTGGGCTTGGCGAGGAGTAGACCTGTCGGATTACCATTCGCATCGCGGACGATTTCGCTGCCGGGGGGATTGGGCGTGTCTTTGGTATATCCGACGGCGCGCAATGCCGCCCCATTCAGCAGGGCACGATCATAGAGATGCAATATGAAGACGGGTGTATCTGGCGCAATGGCATTTAACTCATTGAGCGTCGGTAGACGTTTCTCCGTGAATTGATGCTCGGTAAATCCACCGACGACGCGAACCCATTGCGGTGCTGGCGTGCGCGCGACCTGTGCCTTCAGCAGCTGCATGCCATCAGCAAGCGATGTGAGACCATCCCAGCGCAACTCCAGATTATAGTTCAGACCGCCTCGAATCAGATGGGTATGGGAGTCGATCAGGCCGGGAATGAGATGATGCTGTTGCGCATCAATGACACGCGTGGACGGTCCAGCATGGCGCAGTACCTCTGCATGATTGCCGACGGCGATGAATTTCCCGTCTTTGATGGCGAGTGCCTGAGCCGAGGGCTGGCTATGATCCAGCGTGGTGATATCTGCGTTATGCAGGATCAAATCAGCAAAGGTGCTCATAAGAGATCCTCCTGATTATCCTTGTGGGTAAGTAAAGCCTGTTCGGCGGTCTGACGACCAGGCAGCATACCGAAGATATGGCTTGGACCATGCGTTTTAATCCAGGCAGACGACACGTTGTTCCCTAACAAAATCTGCTTGCCGATAGGCACGATTTGCTCGCCCAATAGAATGCCGAGCAGACCGACCAAGGCGACCAAGGGCGGGGCCGGTGAGCGTACATTGAGTAGACTGTAAATGATGCCGACCAGAATGCCCGCACCGAGTGATAACAGATAGATTTTCATGCTCCGCTCCCGACGTATGCAGCTAAACCAATTATTTTGCCGGTACTGGCGCAATCACTTCATGTGCGCTGCTGGTCCGTTCCGGAGCACCGTGAACCATGGTGTAAGCATAATCAACACCCATACCGTAGGCACCGGAATGTTCCTGAACCAGTTTGATGACCGCATCATAGGTATCTCTACGTGCCCAGTCACGTTGCCATTCCAGCAGGATTTGCTGCCAGGTCATGGGTACGACACCGGCCTGAATCATACGTTGCATCGCATAGTCATGCGCATCTTTGGATGTGCCACCTGAGGCGTCGGCAACCATATAGATTTCATAGCCACCTTCCAGCATCGCACTGAATGCAAATGAGTTATTACAAACTTCGGTCCACAGGCCTGAGACGATGACTTTTTTGCGTTGGTTGGCAGCCAGTGCGTCACGCACTTTCTGATCATCCCAAGAGTTCATGGAGGTCCGTTCTAGCAGTGGCAGGTCAGGGCAAACATCCAGTAATTCAGGGTAGGTATGTCCCGAAAAGTTTTTAGTTTCGACCGTGGTGATGGTGGTCGGGATTCCAAAAATCTTGGCTGCCTTAGCCAGCGCGACGGTATTATTCTTCAAGGTCTGGCGGTCAATGGATTGAACACCAAAGGCCATTTGGGGCTGGTGGTCAATGAAGATGATCTGGCAGTTATGCGGGGTCAGCAGCTCAAGTTTGGCATTGCTCATGGTGTACTTCCTTTGTTTTGATTGGAAACAGCCTGATTGTGATGGATGACAAGGGTGGTGCTGGTGACAAATACGCAACAGCAGCTGCAGGGATTATTTTAAAAATCATAATCCTAGGTTTTATCTCCCATGCTGTTGCTGAGTATTTTAAACATGGGGTGAGGGTGCATAACCTGACAAAAAAGACGAATTTTCTAGCTCAAACACCGAATTCAAAAATGGAAGCTCATGTTGTGATAAAAATTTACTTAGAATGAGATTCAGACATGACAGCAGTCGTTTATGCGAGTACGTGTTTAAGATCGTACTCATCAGACCCGTATTCGCCTGCTCAGCAACGCGGCAAGCACAAGGTTAAAATTTATAGTGAAGGGGTTGTTCTGTTGGAAAATTCTATTGAACCTTTGGCGATGTATAACGATCCGCTGTCTGATGTCTTGTCATTGATTCATATCTGTCAGAACACCGTATTCGTCTGTGCCGCCAATGCCCCTTTTGGTATTCAGTTCCCGGCGGGAAGGCACCGGATTCACATCATCCGCAGCGGCAAGGTGGTCATTCGCGTGGATGGAGAAGAGGACCTCATTGACGCAGAAAAGGGCGATGTGGTGATGCTGCTGAAGGGTCAGGGTCATGTGATTTCCGATCAGTTGGACCGTCCGGCCAAAATGCTGTCGGAGTTGATCAAACACGACTATAACCAGGAGCAATTGACCGTTGGGCAGGGGAAGACCACATGGCTGTCCGGAAATTTTGGTTTTGATGGTGTGATGGCCCAGCAATTATTGTCAGCATTACCTGCTGTGCTGGTCCTTAAAGCCTCTGCGCATCAATCCCGCCCATGGCTTGAGTCCTGTAGCCAGCTGATTTTAAGTGAGGCCATGACACCGCAGATTGGGGGTGTCGCGCTGGTTTCTCGGTTTCTGGATGTCATTTTTGTACAAGCACTGCGCACGTGGGCAACTGAAAATAATGTGAATAAAGGATGGCTGTCAGGCGCACTGGATGCCCGCCTGAGTAAAGCGATGTCTGCGATTCATCATGCACCGCATCGACTTTGGAGTGTTGAGGAATTAGCGGGGATCTCCAGTCTGTCCAAATCCGCGTTTGCGGAGCGATTTCAAAGAGTCGTGGGTCAATCGCCGCTCAATTATCTGAATCATTGGCGCTTGGATCGTGCAGCAGAATTGTTGCGCCACGGATATCTGTCGGTGGCGGAGGTTGCTTCACAGGTCGGCTATACCTCAGATACGGCCTTTAGCCGATCATTCAAGAGCCGTTATGGGATGTCGCCTTTAAAATGGCGCAAAAATATGCCTTCAAATGAGCTGGTTGGAGAAAGCGAATGATGTCTACTGGGGACAATACGCCAGGATGGGTGCGATCCATTTTGCGGTGGAAGCCGACATGGGTGTTATCCAGAATCGTATTGACGAGTGCTTTCTGGATAGGCGCACTGGATAAGCTGATTCACTTTCAGGATGCGATTGCTGAACAGGCGCATTGGGGGCTTAAGCCTCCGGCATTGTTTGCAGGTATGACGATCGCGGTGGAGCTGATCGGATCATGGCTGGTGATCCGTGGGCGACTGGTCTGGTTGGGCGCAGGCATGCTGGGGGTGTTTACGCTGCTGGCGACATTGATCGCGCATGCATTTTGGACCTTGCATGGTGATGCCCTGATGCAGACGTTTAATACGTTTCTTGAACATATGGGTCTGATTGCTGCGTTTGTCATGGTTGCCATGTTGGCGGAATCCCATAACCGATCAGATCACAAAGGTTGAGGAGAGGTGCCATCTTGAACGCTTCAGCGATTGAGCGAACTGATATCCATATTTCTATCCTGCTTGCTTTAACCGCGGGTTACACCGATACGGTTGGATTTGTTGCTTTGTTTGGTCTTTTCACGGCCCATGTGACCGGGAACTTTGTTGTATTGGGGGCGGCACTGGCGAATCATGGGCATGGTCTGATCATCAAGTTTATGGCGCTGCCGATGTTTATCATCTGTGTGAGTGCGGCGCGCTTAATAGAGCGATATTGGTTTCATCGGGGCAAGCGGGCAGATATCCCGCTACTGTTGATTCAAGCAGGTCTGTTGATCGCTTTTTTATCGGTTGGCGTTCGTATCGGTCTGGATAGTACGCCGGACTCTGCTGTGGTCATCATGGCGGGGATGTTAGGTGTGGCAGCCATGTCCTTTCAGAACATGAGTTCAAGAGCAATCTTTGTGGGCATGACGCCAACTACAGTGATGACAGGCAACGTCACTCAAATGGTCATTGATGTGACGGATTTGCTGACTCGTACAGCAGGACAAGAACGCTCAGCAGCGTTGGCTCGGCTGCAAAAAATGTGGCTGCCGGTGTTGAGCTTTGCGTTAGGTGCGTTATTTGGCGGTCTTGCTTATGTGACCTGGGGATTTTACTGTCTGATCATTCCTGTAGTGGCGATTCTGAGTGCGGTCATACTGTGCTTGAAAAAATAGGGAGAGAATTTTAGGCAAGAATCTTCAATATTCTAGTCATTCGATGATGAGGGGGATTGCTCCCTGTCTGGGTGGTGACGCTGATATCGGTCAACGTGCGGTCATGACGAGATGACAAAGCCAGATCATAAAAAAAGCCCCGAATGTGCACACATTCAGGGCTTTTTTAATATGGCGGAGAGGGAGGGATTCGAACCCTCGGTAGGGTATAAGCCTACGCCGCATTTCGAGTGCGGTACATTCAACCACTCTGCCACCTCTCCGGAGCCGTGCATTCTATAGACTTGACGCTCGAATTACAAGCAGATGACGGCAAACAAAACGGGGGCTCAGTGCCCCCGCTATGCATTTGATTAAACATTAATCAGATGTGGTTTAGGTAGTGTTGAGATGCCGCTTAGATGCCGCTTAAGTCCACGCCGATACGGTGGGCGACTTCTTCATAGGACTCGACCACGTCACCCAGACCTTGGCGGAAACGGTCTTTGTCGAGTTTCTTCTTGGTATCTTTGTCCCACAGACGGCAGCCGTCCGGACTGAACTCATCACCCAGCACGATCTGATCGTGGA
>JASLEL010000425.1 GCA_030151145.1 Aquirhabdus sp.
GGTTTTGCCATAGGCAATCACCTTCGCCACCATCGGATCATAGTAGGGACTCACCTCACCCGGACTCATCATGCCGTGATCGACACGCACCTGCGGTAGGTCTGCGGGCTGCCAGCGCAGGATCTCTCCGGTCTGTGGCAGGAAATTCTGCCCCGGATCTTCGGCATAGAGGCGTACTTCAATGGCATGTCCAGTCAGGGTCAGCTCATCCTGCAACGCAGGCAGAGTTTCACCGTTAGCTACGCGCAACTGCCACTCAACCAGATCATGCCCAGTCACCAGCTCTGTCACCGGATGCTCGACCTGCAGGCGGGTATTCATCTCAAGGAAATAAAAATTCCCCGACTGATCAAGCAGGAACTCCACCGTGCCTGCACCAACATAGCTGCACGACTTGGCAGCCGCGACTGCCGCCTCGCCCATCTGGCGACGCAGCTCAGGCGTCATCACAGGACACGGCGATTCCTCGACTACTTTCTGATGGCGACGCTGGATCGAGCAGTCACGTTCGAACAGATATACGACATTGCCATGGGTATCACCAAACACCTGAATCTCGACATGACGCGGCGCGATGACAGCCCGCTCAAGGATCAGCTCACCTGAACCAAAGGCATTCTGTGCTTCCGAGCGTGCGGTTTCGAGTGACGATTTCAGCTCGCTGGCCTCATGGACAAGGCGCATACCACGACCACCGCCGCCTGCCGAGGCTTTCACCATCAGCGGGAAACCGATACGCTGCCCTTCTGCCAGCAGATGCCCGATGTCCTGCTGATCCCCTTCATAACCCGGCACGCACGGCACACCCGCCTTGATCATGGCGATCTTGGACAGACGTTTACTGCCCATGAGCTCAATCGCCTCAGGGGTCGGGCCGATAAAAGTAATGCCGGCGTTCTTACACGCGATGGCAAATTCGGCGTTCTCCGACAGGAAGCCATAGCCCGGATGAATGGCGTCAGCGCCGGTACGACGGGCCGCATCCAGAATACGTTCAACCGACAGATAAGAGCTACTGACCTGTGGCGCCCCGATACAGACGGCTTCATCGGCGAATTGCACATGCAGTGCGTTTTGATCGGCTTCGGAATACACCGCAACCGTACGATAACCGAGTGCACGCGCTGAGCGCATCACCCGTACCGCAATCTCGCCCCGGTTGGCGATCAAGACTTTAGAGAATGCCATACGGCCTCCAGCTGTGAGCGGAAGTCACGTCTGTAGTAAACAAACGGGCCATCCGCTCAAGATTTCAATTGATGGTTATTCAGTCCAATTCGGTAGACGCTTCTGCACAAAGGCCATCGTGCCTTCTATGCCTTCAGGGCCAGACACCGCTTCGGCAAAGAGCTGCGCGGCATCATCCAGCAGACTCCCCATCGGCTCATGACCGACCCGATGCAAGAGCGCCTTGGTCACGCGATTGGCATTCGGCGCGGTACGGCGGATCTGTTTCTTGACCTGCTCGACCGCCTGATCCAGCATCGCTTCGTCGTCAAACATCTCATGCACCAGGCCCAGACGCACCGCCTCCGCACCACGGAAACGATTGCCCAAGAGTGCCAGCCGACGCGTCTGGGTCAGGCCAATGCGCTGCACCACAAACGGCGCGATCTGCGCCGGGATCACCCCAAGGCCTGTCTCAGGCAGGCCAAACTGGGCATCTTCCGCCGCCAGCGCCACATCCGATACACAGGCGAGACCAAAGCCACCGCCCAGCACCGCGCCCTCAACCACGGCCACCACCACCTGTGGGGCCTGATCCACGGCCTCGATCAGCGCGCCAAAGCTACGGTTAAACTGCACATAGGGCGTGATGTTGCCGACTTCGGCGACCTGCATGCGGATACCGGCCATATCTTTGATATCGGCCCCCGCGCAAAAATTACCGCCACGTCCACGCAGGATCACCCCGCGTATTGCAGCATCATCCTTGATGGCGGCAAACACCTGCATCAGCTCATTCACCATCTGCTGATTCATGGCATTCTTGCTATCGGGACGATTGAGCCAGATATGCAGAATCGGACCGTCTAGCTTCAGTTCAATCGCAACTGTATTGGGCAATGTCATGGGATGCATCCTTGTTTAAACCTGAACCAATTAGCGGTGTTTGCTGGGCAGGATGTTCATCAGCTTGCAGATGATGCCGAGCATGATCTCATCCGCACCGCCACCGATCGAGCCCAGACGGCCATCGCGATACAGCTGGGATGCCGGGTTATCCCACATAAAGCCCATGCCGCCCCAGTATTGCAGGCAGCTGTCGGCGACTTCGCGCGTCAGACGACCGGATTTCAGCTTGGCCATCGAGGCCCACTTGGTCGCATCATCACCCGCGATATGTGCCTCGCACGCCTGATAAGTCAAAGCTTTGAGCGCTTCGACTTCGGTCATGAGCTCAGCAAAGCGGAAATGCACATATTGGTTATTGATCAAGGGCTGACCAAAGGTCGTGCGCTCGCGCGTGTACTCAATGGTCTTGGCAATCACGGTCTCAAGACCACCGACGGCATTGGCACAGGCCCACATGCGCTCTTCCTGAAACTGCATCATCTGCATCATGAAGCCCATGCCTTCAACCCCGACCAGATTGCGCTGTGGTACGCGGACATTGTCGAGGAACACCTGCGCGGTGGTGGTCGAACGCATGCCGAGCTTATCCAGTGGCTCCGAGAAGCTAATGCCCGGGGTCTTGGCCGGGACGATAATCATGGATTTGTTGGAGTGCGGCTTGCCGTCCGAGGTATTGGCGAGCAGACAGAAGAAATCCGCCTGTAAGGAATTGGTGATCCACATCTTGCTGCCATTGATCACATAGTCGCCGCCGTCTTTGATGGCGGTGGTTTTGATCGCTGCCACATCCGATCCCGCATGGGCTTCGGATACCGCAATCGACGCCACATATTCACCCTTGATCGCAGGTACGAGGAACTCATCGCGCAGCTCCTTGCTGCCAAAGCGTGCCAAAGCCGGGGTTGCCATATCGGTCTGTACGCCGATCGCGAGTGGCACACCGCCGCAGGCCGCACGGCCCAGTTCTTCGGCAACAACGAGGTTATAGGAATAATCCAGACCTAAGCCACCATTTTCCTCAGGCTTACAGATGCCGAGCAGGCCGAGGTCGGCCATTTTTTTAAACACCTCGTGAATGGGAAAGCGTCCCGCAGCCTCCCATTCGGGGATAAAGGGATTCAGTTCTTTTTCGACAAACTGGCGCGCGGTACGGCGCAGGGCATCGTGTTCAGCGGTAAATTTCATGAGAGTTCCTTATTCATTTATCTATAAAAATCTTGAGTCTTTAAAGCCGTGAGTTAGAAACGTGACGCGCCAAAGGTAATCGGATTCAGCTTACGCGCCGCAGCTTCGGCGATGGTCTGGAAAACAAAGATCAGGACCTTGCGTGTATCGCGTGGATCGATCAGACCATCGTCATGCCCATGCGCGGTGTTATAGAGCGCCGTGGTCTGTTGGTCGAGCTTCATGGCCGTGCTCTGCTCGACGAAGTCCAGTACCTTGGGATCAGGCTCCTGACCCGAAGCGCGTTGCTTCTCCTCCGCCACGATGCGCAGGACTTTGCCGGCTTGTGCACCGCCCATCACGGCAGTCCGTGAGTTCGGCCAGGCAAACAGGAAACGCGGCGACAGTGCACGCCCGCACATGGCGTAGTTACCCGCGCCATAGGAGCCGCCAACGATGACCGAGACTTTCGGCACGCTGGTATTGGCGACCGCCTGAATCAGCTTGGAGCCATGCTTGACGATCCCGCTCTGCTCGGCTTCGGTACCGACGATAAAACCCGTGGTGTTATGCAGGAACAGCAACGGTCGCTGGGTCTGCTCACACAGATGGATGAACTGCGCCGTCTTGACCGCACCTTGCGCCGTGATCGGGCCGTTATTGGTGATGATGCCGATCAACTGACCACCGAGACGCGCCCAGCCACAGACCGTCATGGCATCGAATTCCTGTTTGAACTCAAGGAACTCCGAGCCATCGACGATATGCGCGATGACTTCTTTCATATCGAGTGGTTTTTTGATATCGGAGGGGATCAAGCCCAAGAGATTGTCGATCGGATAGCGTGGCTCCGGATAATCCTCACGGTGCGGGCTAGCCAATTCAGTCTGCTCGCGCCAGTTCAGCATTGCCACCACGTCACGTGCCATACGGATCCCGTCGGCATCGTTCTCGGCCAGATACTCTGCCGTCCCTGCGATCTGAGCATGCATCTCTGCACCACCCAGATCTTCGCCATTGGCAACTTCACCTGTCGCGGCAAGCAGCAAAGGCGGACCCGCGAGGAACATCTGTGTGCGTTTGCGTACCACGATCACATAGTCAGACAGACCGGGCTGATAGGCCCCGCCAGCAGTCGCATTACCATGCACCACCGAGATCTGCGGGATGCCCATGGCCGAAAGCCGTGCCTGATTGGCAAAGGTACGACCGGCATTGACGAACACTTCGCCGCCATAGTTCAGGTTGGCGCCGCCGCTTTCGGTCAGACAGATGACGGGCAGTTTGTTTTCCGCGATCATCTCGTGCAGGCGCAGGGTCTTGGTCATCCCGGCAGGCGAGATGGTGCCGCCCTTGATCGCACTGTTGCTGGCCGTGACCATGCAGCGCACGCCTTCGACGAAACCGATCCCCGCGATGATGCCACCACCCGCATCCGAGCCATCTTTATCGTCATACATGCCGTAGCCGACCAGACCACACAGCTCGACGAAGGGCGTACCGGGATCGAGCAACAGCCGCACACGCTCATGCGGCAGGATTTGACCACGCTTTTCAAACTTAGGTTTGGCGCTTAAGGATTTATCGATCACCTTCTGCTGGATCGCACGCATGGCGTCGATCTGCTCTTGCATGAATGCGCGGTTTGCAGCAAATTCGGCGCTATTCGGGTCAAGCTGAGTCTCTAAAATCGCCATGGTTATTCTCCCTTCCCTGCGGCTTTCAGCACATCGGGGATAAAAGCCCGATGAAAGCCGTTATACGGTGCATTGTTCTTGGCATCCGAGAGCGGATACATCGGCGTACCAAGCGACGCAGCACCATCGATACGGATGGTCACACCACTGACGAACGCGGCCGCTTCGGACAAGAGGAAACACGCGACCGACGACACCTCGGACTCGGTACCCATGCGCTTGAGCGGGACTTTGTCCGCAAGCAAAGGAATCATGGCGCGGAACGCTCCCTGATAGGTATCCATGCCCGACGACATGATCCAACCCGGTGCCACGGCATTGACGCGCACGCCGGATTTGGCCCATTCAATCGCTGCGGTCTTGGTCAGGTTATCCACACCGGAGCGTGCTGCCCCGCTATGGCCCATGCCGGGCATACCGCCCCACATGTCAGCGGTCATATTGACAATACTGCCGCCATGCGTGCTCATCCACTGGGTGTAGACCTCACGCATCATCAGAAAGGTACCGTGCAGGTTGTTGCGGATCACCGAATCAAAGCCATTAAAGCTGATGGCTTCCAGTGGCGCCGGGAACTGCCCGCCCGCGTTATTAAACAGCCCATCTATGCGACCAAACTCTTTGATCACGGCTGCAATCGTCTCTTTCACCTGCTCTTCCTGACGGATATCACAAACCAAGCCTTTAACCTTGCCACCATCGCCTGTGATTTCATCGACGATGGCTGCGAGTTTTTCAGGTTTACGTCCAGTGATGATGACCTGTGCGCCCAAGGCTGCCAGCTCATGCGCCGTGCAGCGACCGATCCCCGAGCCGCCGCCCGTGACAATCACGACTTTATCCTTGAAGGCGTCGTTGCGTAGTAAGGAGTGATAAGACATCGTCATGCTTTCCTGCTGTATCCAATAGAGATTAAAAGTTCAACCCATCCAAAACGTCAGTGAATCCACCAACCCTTAATCGGCCAGTAAGGCTTTGGGAATCTGTACCGGCATCTCGAGCACCTGTTGCGCCATCGCCTTACCCTGTGGATCGATGCGCAAGGAGGCCATCCCGCCGCCGCCCAGTGCTTCGGTCATGGTGATATTAAGGGCATGCAAACCGGGCAATTCATAGCGCGTGACTTTGCTCTCCGGGGTCAGCACATGCGCCATATAGTCAGAGACCTTCTGCGTCGTCAGCGCGGCACGGATCCATGGCAGATAGGCAGGCTTGCGCGCCAACACACCGACATTGGAGGTATTGCCCTTATCGCCGGAACGGGCATAGGCCAGTTTGACCAGAGGGACTTCGACCAGATCACTTGCTGCGGCGACATTGGCCTCATCATCGCTTGCAATCGGCGCAGGTTGAGACGCGGAGGAACCTGTTGGTATCGCAACCGTATGGCGCGCACCATCCTGATCCAACTCGACTGTGCATTGGCTTTTATCGATCAGGAAAGAGAATAATTTAACCACAGGCGACGCCTTGGGACGGCCACCCATGATGCCCGCAAGGCCAGGTGCCATACCGGTTGACGCCTGCGCAATCTCGGAGGCAAGGAACAGACAAGCCTGCTCAAAGGGATGCGTCACCGCGATCTTGACCGCGACTTCACGGCTATCGCTACGGCGACCATGCGGGCCATAGGTGGTCTCGGTACCGACGATTTCGATTGATTTTGCGGTGAAGCCCGGCACACCGCGCAAGCCCAGTACGCGCTCGCATTTGGACAGGATCGCCTCGGCTACACGCTCGGCTTTACGCTTGGCGTCGATGCCCGCGATGACAAAGCTGATCAGCACACGATAGCCATCGGCATAGGTCGCGCTCACCTTGTATTGATTGGTCGGTGCGCGGCCTTGGGCGCCGATGACTTTCACACGGTTCTCGCCCACTTGGGTCAACTGCACATGACTAAAGTCTGCCGACACATCAGGCAGGAGATACGCCTGCGGATCACCGATCTCATAGACGATCTGCTCACCCACGGTCGCAGGCGTGATCAGACCACCCGTACCATCAGGCTTGGTCACGATGAACGAGCCATCGGCAGAGACTTCGGCAATCGGGAAGCCCATATTGTCGTAGCCCGGTACGGTATCCCAGTCGGTGAAGTTACCGCCCGTACACTGCGCGCCGCACTCGATCACATGGCCTGCCAGAGCCGCCTGTGCCAGCATCGGATAGTTGTCCGCTGCCCAGCCGAATTCATGCATCAAGGGACCGATCACCACGGCAGAATCCACCACCCGACCCGTGATCACGATATCTGCACCTGCGGCCAGCGCATCCCGGATCGGAATCGCACCCAGATAAGCATTGATGCTGGTCATCTGCTCCGGCATGGCCTGACCGTTAAACATCTCAGTGGTACCGGCTTGTTTGAACTCTTCCTGACGGGACAGCAGATCATCGCCCAGCACCACAGCAACTTTCAGGTTTAATCCGGCATCCTTGATCAGTTTTTCGATGGCATCACGGCAGGACAAGGGATTGATGCCGCCAGCATTGCTGATGACCTTGATTTTCTTGGCAGCGAGCTTCGGCAAGAGCGGTGCCATGACCCGTGTCACGAAGTCATGCGCGTAGCCCATGGCGGGGTCTTTCATCTTGGCGCGGGCCATGATCGACATGGTGACTTCGGACAGATAGTCGAACACCAGATAATCCAACTGCGCCATATGCACCAGTTGAAAGGCGGCGGTATTGGTATCGCCCCAGAAGCCTGCGGCACAGCCAATACGGACGATGCGATCTTCAGTCATTTGCCCTTACTCCATCTGCTCCACGCCATTCAAGGCTTGAATACTCACTCTTGAGTATTGCAAACCTTGAGGTGCGGAAAATTCCGTAGATAAATTGATATCGTCGCGAACAATCACCGGCAAAAAGCACAGGAAATGTGATTTGCGAAAAATTGATGCTAAACTACCAAGCAAGCGCTTGGTTTGTAAATATCCATATGTAATAATTTTTAAAACTCAAACTGCATGGAATGCTAGAATGCGCACGCCTAAACCCGCCGAATGCCTGAAGTGGCGCGGGTTTTGACAATGCGATGTGGCTTGTGAATTTTTCATGACTGCAGAGTCGCCCCATGCGACGAACCCACAATCACGTATCCCTAGTCATCAGG
>JASLEL010000426.1 GCA_030151145.1 Aquirhabdus sp.
TGTGCAGGCTCAGGCTGAGGCATTGCACTGTCCTGTCATTCAGTTCGGGCGGGATTTCTTTTGGCGTCATGTCACTGAATTAGCAGAGCAGGGGAGTGCGTCATCATCTCACGCTGATGTGTTACATGAAACAAAACATCAGTCATTCACCTTCAGCAATGCGGCGTTGACGATGAACGTGCCATCTGGGGATCTGGCGAGTCACAATCTCTCGGTCGCGATTGCGGCGGTACTCGCAGGACCGATAGCGATCACGATTGATCATCTGTACAAGGGCATCACGCAGGCCCGTCTGGCAGGTCGGTTTGAGCAGCATGTGTATCAGGGACGGTCTTTGATCGTGGATGTCGCGCATAATCCGCATGCCGTGATGTTTTTACGCACACAACTGGATGGATATCGAAAGTTACATGCAACAAATCGTATCCATGCGGTTTTTTCGATGCTGGGGGATAAAGACATTGCCCGTGTCGTGGATCTGATGCGCGATGTGGTCGATTCATGGCACATCGCCGTGCTGGATGTGCCGCGTGCGGCACCACTTTCGCAGCTCGAGGCTGCGCTTGATGGCCTGCATGTCACGGCCTATCCGACGGTCCAGCAGGCGCTGCAGGGAGCATCCGAGATGGCTGCATCGGATGACCTGCTGTTGGCTTGTGGCTCATTTCATACCTTGGAAGCACTGCATTTATTTGATAACGAAAACAAAATAAACAGTCATTGACAAGGGTTTTCGTCGGCTGAATCCGTTCTTTCAGCCTGACGGGTTGGCAAAAATAGATTGTACTGCCTAGAATGCGGCAGGCTGCCCTGAAAATGGCATGCACAAACGGCAAGCAGACCATCACGATTTCATCACGTTGATGTCATGAAGCATTAAAAAAGCATTGAAATAATTGTTACTGAAACGCTATTCTTGCAGAGTACATGTATTGACGGCCTAAACGTCTAATGACGGTTGAGTCGGGATACGGAATCTCGCTTCGTTTGTCAGGGTGTACAGTGTGTCTGTGCGCCGTGGTGTGCCAGGGATGATCGCTCGGATGAGCAGCCGTCGTAAGGATACGACGCGAACAACCCGACATCGGGATTTTTATTCTGGGATCTAGGCTGAAAAGAGAGTGGGAGGTGCTGCATGAGTGCGAACCAACAACGCTGGATGGGCGGCATCATTCTGCTGGGTGGCAGTGCGCTACTGGCGAGTTTCCTGTTTCAGGGCAGCGGCCATCATAGTCAGGTACAAACTCAAGTGCCGGATAAACATCTGAATCTGGGCGCTGCAAACGGTACAGTCAGTAACCCCTTCAATGGTAATACGACCACTGCATCGGTACCCGCGAGCACGGAGCCGCAGTCGGTGCAACTCCGACCATTGACCATGGATATCGATACCGAGCACAAGCTTCTGGCCGAACAAAAAGACATCCGTGAAAAGAAAGTCGCTGAGCAGGAAGCCCGCACGGCTGAATTCCTGGCCCGTCAGCAGCAGGCTGAGGCGGATTCGGCCCGTAAAGTCGCCGCAGAGCAAGCTGCTCGTCTGGCTGCACGTCAGGCTAAAGAAAGCGACGCCATGAAATCCGCTGACTCGAACGCCGCCGATATGCCGGATGTGCTCAATCCGCCGCAGAATGGTGCGTCACAGGATGATGCTGCGCAGGCTGCAGCAGCCAAAGCCAAGCGGGCTAAGCAGGCCGCAGCGGATCGTGCCGAGCAGATACGCCTGCGTGCTGCACAGGCCGAAGAGCGCCATCAGAATGCCCAGAAGGCCGTAGACGAAGCCGCTGCACGTACCGTACGTGCCAAAGCGGATCGTGAAGCCACCGAGAAGAAACAGGCAACCGAAGACAAGGCACGCCATGACGCGCAGGTCGCGGCTCATAAAGCCAAGCTTGAGAAAGAAAAACAAGAGAAACTAGAGGCCGAAAAAGAAGCCCGCGAAGAAGCTGCGCAGAAAAAGCGCGATGAGATCCAGGCCGCCAAGGAAGCCGCGAAAAAAGACAAACTCGACGCCGCACAGAAAAAACTGGATGCCGCACAAGCCGAGCATCGCAAGATTGTGGCCGCCGAAAAAGCCGAACGTGAACGTCTGCGTGCGCAAGCCGAAGCCGATGCTGATGGCGATAAACCTGCCAAAACAAAATCGGCTGAACTGACCGCGCTACAGGCCCAGATGGACAAGAACCAGAAGGAAGCCGCTGCACTCAAGGCCAAGATCGACAAACTCAGCAGTAAAGATCATGGCAAAGCCGCAGACAGTACCAGTAGTCATGATAGCGACGACAAGCCTGACAGCAAAGACAAGACCAAAGATGCCGAGCGGGCGCGTGCCTTGCTGGAAGGCAATACCGCAGCAGCCGATGCGCCGATGCCTAAACCACATACGCTGGTGATGGTACAGGTGGCGATGGCTCAGTCGCAGGCGCAGGCCGATGCCGTGGTCGCGCAACTGCGTGCCAAAGGCTACAAGGTCCGTACCAGTAACACCACCAAAGGCGTGCGCGTCATGGTCGGCCCGGAAAAAGACGCCGATGTCGCCAAGACCGTCAAGCATAAAATCGAACAGGATGACAGCCTGAATATCAAAGGCGCATGGATCTCAAATTGGCAACCGCTTTCGTCCTCATAGTACTGCTGTGCCTGCTGGTGATTTTTCTGCTGTCTTATCGCCGGGGTGCGGCTGTGCCCCGCGCGGTGCGCGGCGATGATCTGGAGATCTGGCCTTTTGCCGATCGTGAGTTCATGACTGCCGCCGAAGTGCGCTTTTATCATTTACTGCAAGAGGCATTGCCTGAGTATCTGATCTTTGCGCAGGTGGCTTTGTCGCGGCTGATCGAGTGCACCGATGAGGAAGACGAGAAATTCTGGTTTAACCGCATTAACCGCATGAGTGTGGACTATGTGCTGGTCGATCCGGATCTGCAGCAGGTGCTGGTCGCGGTCGAGCTGGATGACTGGTCGCATGAGCATCATACCCGCGTCAAGGCAGACCTCAAGAAAGATAAAGCCCTGATCAGTGCCTATATCCCGATGGTCCGCTTTCACGGCGAAGATCCTGTGGACATCACGCAGATTCGTTATACGGTGCAGGATGCGGTGGCGCAGCGCAGGGCATGGCAGGCAGAGTTTGCTGAAGCCCATATGGCATGGGCTGAGCATTGATCTCGTAGACGTGTGTTTTTTAAAGGTTTGCCAGCCGCACCTGTCCGCTGTAGCGTGTTTGCAAACCGTCATCTGTCGCAATCACCAGACCACCATCTTCACTGATCCCGCAAGCGCGGGCGTATTCGGTTGCACCAGTCCCTGTGATCTGGATCGCTTGATTGACCAGCATATCCCACGCCATAAAACGCTTGGGCAGATCTATACAGTCATCTTCAAATCGCGCCAGCGCCAGTTCTAACGCTTGCGTCACCTGTATTGCCAATGTCAGTGGGTCTATCTGTGTGCCGAGCCAACTGGCAAGGTCGGTGACCTGCCGATCCTGCACCTGATCCTGCATCGGGATCAGATTGATGCCGACACCGATGATGGCACCCTGCAGTAGATTGTGACTCTGCACTGGCTCGATCAGGATGCCGCCCCATTTGGCCGCTTGCTCAGGGGCTTTGGGGTCATAGCGATAGAGATCGTTGGGCCATTTGATCGCGGCGGCCTGAGTGGTCAGGATCGGGAGGTCCATCAGTGCCAGCGCTACCTCGAGTGCCAGCCGACCGTCCAGACTACGGGTAATCGGGGTGAGCAGGGAGAGATAGAGATTGCCTGTCGGTGATTGCCAAGTCCGATTGGATTGACCGCGACCAGCCTCTTGCTGATTTGCCAGCACCAGTGCGCGGACCGCGCCACGCGCAGCCCAGCGTTTGCAGTCTTCATTGGTTGAGTCGGTCGTCATGGGCCAGTCCACCATGTCAAATGTCGGTAGCTGGGCTGCGATCAGGGCGTCCTGCAGGCGTCCGCCTTGCATGAGATGTTCTAAAGAAGCGAGCGTGGTGATGTCAGACTGAGACATGATTGATCTTCAATAAAAATATTAATTTAGGGTCGTAACGCATGCTATTTGCCATTCACATAGGGTGCATGAATGGTCGTTAAATATGACGATGCGCATGTTGTGCAAAGAATTGTATCGGATTCCCGAGCGGCTGTAGATAAAGTCGGATTGATGCTATATATTGTCCGACAATAGTACATAAAAAAGCTTTTAAAATTTACAATCGTGCAGAATCAGGGCTGCGGTAAGAATAAAAGCTGTTAAATGAACGTGATGAATAATGACCAATCGTCAGACGTTCGAAGGTGTGTGGTCCATGTGCGCACCGCGTGTGTACGCACGGGGTATGCAGGCACGAGGTGGCAGACCACGATCATAACAGGATCATGGTCTGGTATCACGTCCTTGCAGGACCACTACGATGAACGTGGGATGAAGATTGCGGTGTGATCCGCACCACGTCTTAAGATTTTTATAGGGGTTGAGTATGGCTTTTTTGGCAGCTGAAAGCTTGTCAGAGCAGATTGCACGGCATATCGGCGAACAGATCATTACCGGAGAGCTGGTTGAGGGTGAACGGATTCAGGAACTGCGTATTGCCAAGGACCTGAATGTCAGCCGTGGGTCGGTGCGAGAGGCGCTGCTGATCCTTGAGCGCAGTTATCTGATCAAGATTTATCCGCGTCGTGGTGCCATGGTAGCCGAGTTGTCTGTACACCAGATCAAATCCCTATTTGAAACCGGCATGCTGATTTTGGGCGCTATGGTCCATCGGACCAGCGAAGTCTGGCGGCAGGCCGACAGTGAACGCATGAATACACTGGTGGTGGATCTGTCTGCACATGTCAAAGCTGGCGATATCGAAAAATTCTATGACGGCGTGTTTGAGTTTCTGCAGAGTACCCATACGCTGGTCGGCAATCCTTACCTGCGCGATATTTTTGATAATCTGCTGCCTGCATTCCGCCGCAGCTATTTCCTGACACTCAACACTTCCCGGCGTGAGCTGCAGGAGGCCTTTGATCTGTTTAAACCTGTGATTGATGCGATATTGATCCGTAAAGGCGAGCAGGCGGCGATTTTTATCGAAGACTTTGCCCGTCATCTGCGTAATCTGGTACTGGATTCGCTGGCGCGCATGAAGCAGATTGAGCTCGCGTGGGCGCAGCGCTCACGTCGTGGCAAATCGGCCTAAGCGGGACGTGTGTTTTGGGGAAATGCTTGTCAGAAGTTGATGTGTTATTGCGTGCATTGATTGAGATGCAACAGGTTGTGGATCGGCTTGGTGTTCCCGTGAGGAATGCTGAGTCAGTCACGATGCCTGTTCCCCGGCGTCGCATGATGACGGAGGCTTGCAATGCGTTTGCGTAGTCTGCGTCTGGCCGGATTTAAGACCTTCGTTCATCCCACCACACTGACTTTCAAAAAAGACCTGACCGCCATCGTTGGGCCGAATGGCTGCGGCAAATCCAACGTCATCGACGCCATCCGCTGGGTCATGGGCGAGTCCTCTGCGCGCCAACTGCGCGGCGAGGCCATGAGCGATGTGATCTTTGCCGGGACCGTGAACAAAAAACCGGTCGGGCAGGCCAGCGTCGAGCTGCATTTTGAAAACACCCTCGGCAAGCTGGGCGGTGCCTATAACGCCTACAGCGAACTCTCGATCCGCCGTCAGGTCAGTCGTGACGGGCGCTCGGATTATTTCTTAAACGGCACGCGCTGCCGTCGCCGCGATATCACCGATATTTTCCTTGGCACTGGGCTTGGGCCGCGTTCCTATGCGGTGATCGAGCAGGGCATGATCAACCGGCTGGTCGAGGCCAAGCCCGAGGACCTGCGCGTCTTTATCGAAGAAGCCGCTGGGGTGTCGCGCTATCAGGCCCGCCGTCGCGAGACCGAGCAGCATCTGGAAGACACCCGGCTGAATATGTCGCGCCTCGACGATCTGGTCGAAGAGCTCAATCGCCGTCGCCGCGCGCTCGAACGGCAGAGTCAGGCCGCGCTCAAGCACAAGACTTTGGTCGAAAACCGTCGCACTTGCCAGCTAGAGCTGTGGTCGATCCAGTACCATAACGCCACCCAGCGTCAGAGCGTGCATACCCGCAAACTCACCGCTTTGGGCGATGATTTCCGTGCATTGCGCAGTATCATCAATGAACTCGATCAAGCCTATCACGCCCAGTCCGAGCAGCTATCGCGGCTCCTGCAAGAGGCACAGCCTATGCAACTGGCTTGGCAAGAAGCTGAGCGCAAGCGGCAGGGATTGGTCGCCGAGCTGCATCAAGGCCAGCAGCAGGCCCAGCAATTGCAAGGTCAATTGACCACCCTTGAGGCGCGCCAGAGCGTGCTGGCCGAGCAGATGCAGCATGACGAGACGGTGCTGGCGGATGTGCTTGCCTTGCATAGTGCCAATGGACCAAGGCGGCAAGAGCTGCAGCAGTTGCTGCTGTCGCTTGAGAGCCAACTGCCAGCGCTGCAGGAGCAGTCACGTGAATCCCATCAGGAGCTGCAAGCCTTGCGCGCGCGCATACAGGCGCAGGAACTGAAGAGAAGTGAGCTGAACCGTGAGCAAGATAGCCTTGAGCGTCAGTCACAGCGTCAGGCTGCCCAGATCGCACAGTTAGACGCGGCGGTACAGCAGATTGATCCTGACGCCATTCGCGAAGAAATTCTGGATATCCAAGACCAGATGCTGGATTTACAGCAGACGATCCTCAAGTTACAGCATCAGGCGAGCGGGCATCAGACACAGTTGACTCAACTTGAGCAGTCCCGTCATGAATTACGCCTGAAACAGCGCAGTATCAGTCAGACCCTTGACGGCCTGCGCGGTGAGCAGCGTGCATTAGCGGCGCTAGCACAAAAGAATCAACCGCCACAGTCCAAGGGGACTAAAACGACCACGCCCGAGCCAACTGGTCCGCGCTTGCTGGATCATCTGCAACTTACAGCAGAGGGCAAGGCGCATGTCGGCCTGATTGAGGCGGTGCTTGGGCAATGGCTGCGTGCGCATGTGGATTTAAGTGCCGATCAGAAGGCCGCACGTGTGCTCTGGCTGCGAGATGTGCGTGCTCAGGAGATGGTGTGGCCTGCTGAGGTGATCCCTTTTGCGGCGTGGATCAGCAAGCCTGTGCTGGCGTTCTATGTGGCATGGGGCGTCGTGAATGAGCGGGCCACGGCGCTGGCGCTGCAGGCGACATTAACGCCTGATCAATCGCTGATCACGCTGGATGGTCACTGGATCGGGCCGGACTGGGCCATTGATCTGTCACGTGATCAGGGCGTCAATATCGATGATGCTCAGGCGGGTGGCATCCTCGCACGCCAGTTGCGACTGGCTGAGCTTGACGATGAGATCGTCCGTGTCGATGCGGACCTGCAGGCCATCATGCAGGAGGTGCAGGCGGTTGATGCGGCGTATCAGCAGGCGCAGAAAGCGCATCAGGAGCAGGTGCATCAGATCAGCCAGCACAGCAAGACCCAGCAGACGCTGGAGCTGTCACAGGCGCGGCTGGACAGCAAGCGACAGGCGCAGGAAGGTCAGCTTGCCCAGCAGGCCGAGCAGCGGTCGCTGCTGACGGCCAGTCAAGAGGAAGACCGTGAGCGTTTAAGCGAAGTTCATATGGAGCTCGCCAGCCTCGACATCAAGCTTGCTCCGCTGCGTGAGCAACTGACCCGTCAGGAGCAGACGGCAAGCTTGGCCCAGCAAAATTTTACCCAGAGCAACATGCAGCTCCAGCAGTTCCGCATGCAGCTTCAGACGGTCGAGCTGGAGGCCCAGACACGGCAGATCCGGATCGAGTCGCTGCAGACCACCTTGGACCGCGCACGCTTTCAGCAAGGTCAGTTGGCTGAGGAGCATGGGCGTCTGGCAACGGCGATGGCTTTGGTCGAGCGCAGTCTGCCGGCGTTAATGCTGGCTGTCGAGGAAGGCGAGACGCTGGCGACCGAGGCCGATCAGCGTTGGCAGGCCCGGCAGGTCGAGCTGACGACCGTGCAGACCGAAGTACAGCGTCTGGAGCAGGAGCGGCATCGTCAGATGCAGGCCGAAAACGGGGTGCGCGATGCACTGGAGCAGACCCGACTGGCATGGCAAGTCGAAAAGAGCCAGCTGCAACAGCTCGTAGAGCATTTTGCCAGCCTTGAGGCGACTCCGCCCGAGATCGATCAGGCAAACGACCTGATACCTCAGGCCGAAGATGCAGTGGCTGAGCAACTCAAACAATTGGATACGTCGATCAACAAACTCGGTGAGCTCAATCTGGCAGCGCCAGCCGAACTGGCTGAGGTGACCGCACGTCTGGATGAGCTGAATCATCAGATGGATGACCTGAATCAAACCCTCGCGCAACTGGTGGAGGCGATGCAGACCATCGATCGTGAGACACGTAGTCTGTTTATGGATACATTTGATCGGGTAAACGCTGAACTGCAACAACTTTTCCCTAAAGTATTCGGTGGGGGCGAGGCGCGTTTGATGCTTGAGGACGGCTGGCAATCGGGCGTACGCTTTATGGCGCAGCCACCGGGCAAACGCAATAGCAGTATTGCCCTGTTGTCCGGGGGTGAAAAAGCACTGACGGCATTGTCGCTGGTGTTCGCAATCTTTAAACTGAACCCGGCACCGTTCTGTCTCTTGGACGAGGTGGATGCGCCGCTCGATGACGCGAACGTAGCAAGATTTTGTCGATTAGTAACAGACCTGTCTTGCGAGGTCCAATTCATTTACATTACACACAATAAGTTAGCGATGATGATGGCGGGTGAACTGATGGGCGTAACAATGCCTGAAGCGGGGATTTCAAAACTGGTGGCGGTCAACGTGGATGAGGCGGAAACGCTGGTCACGTCAACATCGATCACCTCGGTAGGAGTGTAATCCATGGATATACTGGTGGTATTGGGGATCGCTGTTGCCATTCTGCTCATGTTGCTCGGGATGTTCCTGATGTTCCGGCGTGTGCCGGACACCAAGGCACCTGCCGCACAAGGTCCATCGGCACCCTCGTCTGCGGCTGAGCAGATCGAGTTGCCACTGGATACCTCGGCGGAGGTGGATTCCGCGCCAACCGAGCCAGTAATCTCGGCCAATCAGTTTATTACCCAGACCATACATCAGCAGGTGCATGAGCCTGCGGCAGCGACAGCCAAGCCTGAGCCAGTCTCGCTTGATGACATTCCGGTGCTGAGTGCGTCCAGAGAGGCAAGTCTTGATCTTGACCACACCCATCAGTCGGCTGTCGTGCAGCATGAGGTTGCCGTCGCACCTGCGGTGTCGGACGAATTGGCCGATGATGCGTTTTTTCAGGATGCCGAAGCCGGTAATCGTCTGGATGCAGTACTGGCGCAGCTTGAGCAGGATGATGTCGCCCGTGGTGCTTCGCGTATTGATGATGCCGCGGGACAAGTCCACTCTGAGCTTGAGATGGAGCAACTGACGACGCAGAGTCATGCCGTTGAGACAGCACAGCTCACCGAATGGCAGGGCAGCAGTGTCCTGCTGGATGAGCATCTGGCTGACCACACCAAGAGCGAAGAAGACAGCATTCTGGTGCAGGCCGAGCACATCATTGCTTTTAACCTGTTGCCCAAGAGCGGCCGTCCGTTTGAGGGCCGTGTGGTCTTAAGCCTGTTGCGCAAGCATGGTCTGCGTTTTGGCGAGATGTGGCTGTTTCACCGCTTTGAGGAGTCCAGCGGTCAGGGGCCGATGATGTTCAGCGTGCTGAAATTCACCAAAGAAGGTCCGGCGGGCTTTGAGCTTGAAACGATGGAGCAGGACAACTTTGAAGGTCTCACTTTCTTTCTGGCGCTGCCCGGCACACGTCCGCTGAATGGCTTTGATATGATGCTGAGTACGGCGCAGCGTCTGGCGACCGAGCTCTATGGTCAGCTCTATGATGATGAGATGAA
>JASLEL010000179.1 GCA_030151145.1 Aquirhabdus sp.
ATCGGCAACACCTCGGCCGGCTCACAGGTCAGATGTACACCGTCGGCCTTGACGATATAAGTCTCAGGATCGACTTCCATCACGGGTAGATAATCATTGTGCTTCATGTCGGTTTTGCGCAGGTGGCGTGTGCCAGACACGGGGCTAATCATTTTTTTCAGTCCCAACTGCTGAGCCACGCCGCGATCTACTGCCACCTGCGACAGGAACGTGATGCTGGACGCATGCACACCCTCCGCCAGCGCACCGAACATCGGCCGATAATGCACTGGCTGTGGCGTCGGGATCGAGGCATTGATATCGCCCATGGGAGCTGCTGCGATCATGCCGCCTTTGATGATCATGGCAGGCTTGACACCAAAGAAAGCCGGTTTCCAGAGCACGAGGTCTGCCAACTTGCCCACCTCGACCGAGCCGACTTCGTGGCTTAAACCGTGGGTGATGGCAGGATTGATGGTGTATTTGGCGATATAGCGCTTGATGCGAAAATTATCATTGCGTGCGGTATCAAGAGCCAGCGGGCCGCGCTGGACTTTCATCTTGTGCGCGGTCTGCCAGGTACGGATGATGACCTCGCCCACGCGCCCCATGGCCTGTGAGTCAGAGGACATCATGGCGATGGCCCCTAAGTCCTGCAGGATGTCCTCGGCGGCGATAGTCTCGCGGCGGATACGGCTCTCGGCAAAGGCCACATCTTCGCTAATCGCCGGATCAAGATGATGGCAGACCATGAGCATGTCGAGATGCTCGTCAATGGTATTGATGGTATAGGGCCGTGTGGGATTGGTGGATGACGGCAGTACATTGGACTGGCCGATGGCTTTTAAGATATCCGGCGCATGACCGCCGCCTGCGCCTTCGGTGTGGTAGGTATGGATGGTGCGGTCTTTAAAGGCTGCCAGAGTCGCCTCAAGGAAGCCCGCTTCATTCAAGGTATCGGTATGGATCGCCACCTGCACGTCATAGCGGTCAGCCACCGACAGACAGTTATCAATCGCCGCAGGCGTCGTGCCCCAATCCTCGTGCAGCTTGAGACCCACAACACCGGCCTTGATCTGCTCCTCAATCGGCAGCGGCAAGCTGAGGTTGCCTTTACCCAAGAGACCGATATTCATCGGCAGGCTGTCGATGGCCTTAAGCATCGTGGCGATATGCCAAGGGCCCGGTGTCACGGTCGTCGCAGACGTCCCGGCTGCCGGACCTGTACCGCCGCCAATCATGGTGGTGACACCCGACATGAGTGCGGTCTCGACCTGTTGCGGGCAGATCCAGTGGATATGGGTATCCACGCCGCCTGCGGTGAGGATCTGACCTTCGCCGGCGATGACTTCGGTCGCAGCACCGAGCGGGATATCCACACCTGGCTGGATGTCGGGATTACCGGCCTTGCCGATCTTCCAGATGCGACCACCCTTGAGTCCCACATCGGCCTTGACGATGCCCCACCAGTCCACGATCAGCGCATTGGTGATCACGGTATCGGCGACCTCGTCGCTCGGCAGCTGCGACTGTCCCATCCCGTCACGAATGACCTTGCCGCCGCCGAATTTGACCTCTTCACCATAGATGGTCAGGTCCTGCTCGACTTCCAGCATCAGCTCGGTATCAGCCAGCCGTACCCGGTCGCCCGTGGTGGGGCCAAACATTTCACTATATGCACGTCGCGTCAGTTTCATAGTTTTAATTCATCCTTACATCAGTGACTGCATCAGTCCAGCTTGCCCATCACCCGTCCGGCAAAGCCGTAGACCACGCGATGTCCTGCCAGCGCGACAAGCTCAACCGTACGACGCTGGCCCGGCTCAAAGCGGACTGCTGTACCGGCTGGGATATTCAGGCGAAAGCCCCGGGCCGCTGTCCGATCAAAGATCAGGCTGTCATTGACTTCAAAAAAGTGAAAATGTGACCCCACCTGCACCGGACGGTCGCCATGATTGACCACCTCTACGCGGATCGTCTCGCGTCCGGCGTTCAACTCAATCTCGCCTGCTTCGATCAGATATTCACCCGGAATCATATTGCGTTCCTCTTTGTTCAAAGCATGGGGGGGCTTAAAGTATGGGCTGGTGTACCGTCACCAGTTTGGAGCCATCAGGAAAGGTCGCCTCGACCTGTACTTCAGCGATCATCTCGGGCACGCCCTCCATCACATCACTGCGCGTGAGTAACGTCGTACCATAGTGCATCAGATCGCTGACGCTGCGGCCATCGCGCGCACCCTCGAGCAGTGCCGCCGAGATATAGGCGACGGCCTCGGGGTAATTGAGCTTCAGACCGCGTGCGCGACGCCGCTCAGCCACAAGCCCGGCGGTGAAGATCAGCATCTTGTCTTTTTCGGTGGGGGTGAGTTCCATGATTAACCTTATGACTTCGTTATCTGTACAGCAAAGTGATCTTGATTCAGCGAATTCTTTTTTGCACGGCCTTATTTCAGTTCGTGCAAGTGGCATACCAATCTAGCTGATTGGAAAAAACCGAAGAACCAGCACAAACTTCAATTCAGGTCTTCCAGATCCGTGGCAACGCCTCCGCCATCTGCCACCACAGGCGACGCACACGGGCGCGCAGTCCGGCTAGACCATCCATACACTGGCGCGGATCATCACCCAAGTAGCGCGCCACCAGCACATGTCCGAGACGCGTGATGGCCAATGGCATCTGCATGCGGGCGATCAAATCCCGCATACCCTCGATGTCTGCATCCAGCAGTGCATGATCACGATGTATGACTGGCGGCACGAGGTAGAGTACGCCCATCACTGCATGCCCCGCCATCCCCAAAGGCGACGTCAGCCAACGATCACCGCCTTCGATATAAAGCTGATCTTGTACAAGCAGCGCCTCGTCCTGCCAGATGGCAAAGCGATTGTGATAGCGCCCGGTCGCAAATTGCTCCTGCCATGCCTGCCGTCCGATCACCAGCATGTCCCATGCGATCAGCCCAGCTGTCGCGGCGAGTTCAATCCGTGTCTCGCTCTCGACCATGGCACGATCAAACAGCATGACCTCCTGCGGCAGCCACTCAAGCACGGCATCCTCGCCCACACGCAGATGAATCGTTTGGGCTGCTGTTGGTCCAGCACTGCCGTACCATTTACCTGCACCGGGCGTGGTCAGCAAGGCATGACTACCCGCTGCCAGATCCACCGTGATCTCAAGCTGATCGCCACCGGCAATTCCGGCTGGCGGATGCACCAAGATCACATGGCAGACGCCGCTGTCTTCCGGCCAAAGGGCTTTCTGCACGCGAAGCGGCCCTTCATGGCGACGATGTCGCAATACGGTACGTGCCTGCGCTGCCCCTGATTCCGCTTCAAAGCCTAAAGATAATCTCGCCTGCCAAGCCACATACACCGCCAAAACATGGACACATCGCCCATCATGATCAAAAAGGAAGACCCGAGCTTAAACACCAGTCTAATCCTTTTAAACATAAGGAAAATTCAAGCCCAGATCAAACCCGACTGTGTAACGATTCATAGCAACCATAGATGCAACTTGTACAAACATCTGGGCCCGTCAAATCGCCACCATCTCGCGCACACGTTTGCTCTGCATCTCACTCCCCAGCCCCTGATCCACCACCTCGCCACGCGCCATCACCACATAGCGGTCCGCCAACTCCTCAGCAAAGTCATAAAACTGCTCCACCAAGACAATCGCCATATCACCACGATCCGCAAGCTTTTGGATCACGCGGCCGATGTCCTTGATGATCGACGGCTGGATACCTTCGGTCGGCTCATCCAGAATCAAAACCCGTGGCTCAGCCGCCAGTGCCCGTGCAATCGCAAGCTGCTGCTGCTGTCCACCTGACAGATCGCCGCCACGACGATGCTTCATGTCTTTTAAGACTGGAAACAACTCATACAGATGCTCCGGTACTCGACTCGCCTTACGCCCGCCAAAGCGCGCCATGCCGATGAGAATATTGTCCTCAACCGTCAGGGTCGAGAAGATCTCACGGCCCTGCGGCACATAGGCCAGCCCTTCGCGTACCCGTCGCTCGGGGCTATAGGCTTGAATCTCACGACCATTCAGACTAATCGCACCGCTTTTGATCGGCAGTTGACCCATCAGGCATTTAAGCAGCGTGGTCTTACCCACGCCATTGCGCCCCAGTATCACGGTACATTGCCCCGTCTCCGCCGCGATCGACACATCGCGCAGGATATGGCTGCCGCCGTAGTATTGGTTTAAGCCTTGGATATTTAGCATAAGTCTCCCCTTAACGACCAAGGTACTTTTCGATCACATCGGCATTGGCCTGTACCTCGGCCAAGGTGCCCTCAGCCAAGACCTGTCCTGCCGCCAATACCGTGACTTTTTCACTGATGGTATCAATGAAGCTCATGTCATGCTCAACTACCACCAGCGTATGGTTTTTCTTGAGCTCCAGACACAGCGCGGCGGTCAGCTCCGTCTCATGATCAGTCATGCCCGCCACCGGCTCATCGAGCAAGATCAGTTGCGGCTCCTGCATCAGCAGCATACCAATCTCCAGCCACTGCTTCTGACCATGGGACAGAAGACCCGCCTGTTTATAGCGCAGGTCTTTCAGGCCTATGGTCTCAAGCGTAGCTTCGATACGGGCGATGGTTCCCGCAGGCTGTTTACTACTGAGACTAAAGCGCACGGATTTATGCTTGGGTGCGGCTAATAGCAAGTTTTCCAGTACCGTAAAGGCTTCAAATACAGTCGGCTTCTGAAATTTACGCCCGATCCCCGCTTCGGTAATTTCCTCTGTCGAGAGTTTGGATAGATCCAGATTACGACCAAAGAAAGCTGTACCAGAAGTCGGGCGCGTCTTGCCCGTGATGACATCCATCATGGTCGTCTTGCCCGCGCCATTGGGGCCGATGATGCAGCGCAGCTCGCCTTCCTCAATATAGAGCGACAGATCATTCAATGCACGGAAGCCATCAAAGTCAACGCAGACATTTTCCAAGTACAGCGCCACGCCCTGATGCAGATCGACCCCGCGCGGCGCGTCATTCACCCCGGCCTGAAAAACACTGGCGGATGTAGACAATCCCACCATAGCATGCCGACTATCCACATGCGGCTCCAGCAAATGTGACCAACCCATCATGATGAGGCTCCTTGGTGCGGATGTGATTCTAATTTGGCTTTTTCAGCAGGTAGTACAGCCAGCGTCTCGGTTTCAATCGGATCGGGCGTACTCGTTCCATTCGCAGATAGACGCCCTGCCAGACGTTTAAGCAACCCAATGATGCCCTCCGGCAGGAAAAGCGTAACGAGAATAAACAGCCCACCCAAGAGCAGCAGCCAAACCTCAGGGTAAGCCACGGTAAAGTAGCTCTTGGCACCATTTACCAAACCCGCGCCAATGAGTGGCCCGATCAGCGTCCCACGACCACCGACCGCAACCCACACGGCCATCTCGATCGAATTGGACGTACTCATCTCGCTGGGATTGATGATGCCGACCTGCGGCACATAGAGCGCTCCGGCAATGCCCGCAATGACTGCCGACAGCGTCCACGCGGTAAGCTTGTACCACTGAGTGCGATAGCCTAAGAAACGCAGGCGGTTCTCACTGTCACGCACCGCGCCCAGCACACGGCCAAAGGGCAACGCCATCAAGTAACGCAAGCCGACAAAACTCAGCAGCAACACAATCGCCGTCAGCATGCACAGCGCCACCCGTGTCTCAGGTGTGGTGAGCGAAAACCCAAGCAAGGTGCTAAAGCCGGTAAAGCCGTTGTTGCCACCAAAGCCGGTTTCATTACGAAAGAACAAGAGCGTCGCGGCAAAGGTCATCGCCTGCGTGATGATGGAAAAATACACACCCTTGATCCTAGAGCGGAAGGCAAAATAACCGAAGATAAACGCCACCAGCCCTGGTGCCAGTACCACGAGTATGAGGCTCCACCAGAAATGCGTCGTGCCGGTCCAGTACCACGGTAACTGGTGCCAGTCGAGAAAGACCATAAAGGGCGGCAGGCTATCTGGAGTGGCCGTACGCATCAGATACATGCCGATGGCATAGCCGCCAAGCGCAAAGTACAGACCATGACCCAGACTCAAGATCCCGGCATAGCCCCACACGAGATCCAGCGCCAGCGCCACCAGCGCATAGCACATGATCTTGCCGAGCAGCGTAATCCAGTAGCCCGACAGATAAAGCGCCGATGTCGCCGGTAAGAGATGCAAGAGCGGCAGCAGGATCAGCACCGCAAACAATCCGAGCAGGACACTTGCACGCATCTTCGACGCGGATAAAAGATTTAATATACGCATGGCCTTACTCCACAAACCGACCTTTGATGGCGAACAGCCCCTGCGGACGACGCTGGATAAAGAGGATGATCAACCCCAAGAGCAATATCTTGGCGAGCACCGCACCCATCCAAACCTCAAGCAATTTGCCCGAGATACCGAGGCCCAGTGCGGCGAGGAAGGCACCCAGAAGCTGCCCGACCCCACCCACCACCACCACGAGGAAGGCATCAATGATGTAGCTCTGACCCAAGTCCGGACCGACATTACCGATCTGGGACAGTGCACATCCGGCAAGCCCAGCAAGGCCCGACCCTAGCCCAAAAGCCAGCATGTCGATGTAGCTTGCACGCACACCCACGGCACGCGCCATGGTGCGGTTCTGCGTCACGGCACGGACAAAGAGACCAAAGCGCGTACCCGAGATGAGGAACTTGACCAGCACAATTACAATAATGGTGAAACCAATGATGGCTATCCGGCTGTAAGGCAGGGTCAGCGACGGCGACACCATGATGCCGCCACTCATCCACGCGGGATTGGCGACTTCGACATTCTGCGCACCAAAGATCATGCGCACGAGCTGCATCAGGATCAGACTCACGCCAAAGGTCGCAAGCAAGGTCTCAAGCTGACGACCATACAGCGGACGGATGACGATGCGCTCAATGATCATGCCGATCCCGCCACTGACGAGGAATGCCGCCGGAATGGCCGCGATCAGATACCAGTCGCCATGACTCGGGAAATAATGCTGAAAGAAATTCTGCATCACATAGGTGGTATAGGCACCGATCATGATCAGCTCACCGTGCGCCATATTGATC
>JASLEL010000347.1 GCA_030151145.1 Aquirhabdus sp.
TCCGACCGAAGCCGTGATTGACCAGAAAGACGCCAATGGTAACTTCAAGAGTGGGGACAACACCGCCTTCAGCCATGAAGCTTTACCGGTGAATTGGTGGAAACTCTATGATGACAAGACACTCAACGATCTGGTGCAACAGGCATTGCAGGCCAATACCGATCTGCGCGTCGCAGCGGCCAATCTGAAACACAGTCAGGCCATCCTCGATGATGCCCGCGGTAATCTCGGACCGAGCACATCGATAGAGGCGCTACAAGCGCTGGACCGTGAATCCGCCGAGCAATTACTGCTGCCTACAGGCGGCAAACCGTTGCCCCAAGGCTATGTATATGGCATCAGCGCGGGGATCTCTTATCAGGTGGATCTGTTTGGTCAGATTAATCGCAGTATCGAGATGGCTGCCGCCAATGTCGCCGCCACTAAAGCGGCTGAAGATGCCACCCGGATCACCGTGGTGGCCGAAACCACGCGCGCTTACCTCAATGTCTGCTCGGCAGGCCATGATATTGATGTGCTAGAGAAATCGGCTGCCCTGCAAGCACAAAGCACCAGTCTGACTAAAAAACTGTTTCAGGCAGGCCGTGGCACTTCGCTAGACACCACACGCTCATCCAGTCAGGAAGATCAGACCCGCGCCAATCTGCCGGGCTTGCAGGCCCAAAAACGACTGGCACTGTATCGACTGGCGGTACTGACCGGGCATACACCAGCAGAATTTTCGGTACAGGTTGCTGCCTGTCATGAAGAGCCGCGTTTAAAACAACCGCTACCGATCGGGGATGGAGCTGCCTTGCTGAAGCGCCGTCCGGATATCCGTCGGGCAGAATATGAGCTGCATGCGGCAACAGCCAAGATCGGTGTGGCAACAGCCGACCTTTACCCCAAAATCACCTTAGGCGCCTCAGTCGGTTCCGTAGGTCTGGACAGTCGCTTCCTGCATGCGGATACGGTGAAATACAACATCGGTCCCATGATCAGCTGGCAGTTCCCACTGCGCGAGCATGTCAAATCGCAGATTCGGGCTGCCAATGCAGAGCAGCAGGCGGCGATGGCCAAGTTCGATGGCGTGGTCTTGAATGCATTGCGTGAAACTGAAAGCGCGCTTGAAGTCTATGCGCGTGATCTGGATCGCAAAGCATTGCTTGAGCAAGCACGTAACAAATCTGCCAAAGCCGTATCGGACTCTGAAAAACTCTTTAAATATGGTCGATCAGGCTATCTGCCGGTGCTGGATGCCAACCGTTCGTTTATCTCTGCTGATCGGGATCTGGCGGCGATAGAGGGTAAGCTTGCCGATGATCAGGTCAGTGTATTCCTCGCACTCGGCGGAGGATGGGAGGAGCCTGTGACACCAGCCAAGACTTCGCTTGCAGACAAAGCCGCCGTTACCAAACCATAATCTTTAAACAAGCTTAATCCCATAAAAAAACCCTCACGATGTGAGGGTTTTTTTATTCAGCCAGTGATTATGGCTTTTCTACAATCGCGACCACACCTTGACCGCCTGCAGCACAGATGGAGATCAGGGCGCGACCACTGCCTTTTTGGTTCAGCAGCTTGGCAGCAGTTGCAAGGATACGACCACCGGTGGCAGCGAAGGGGTGACCTGCAGCCAGCGACGAGCCATTGACGTTCAGTTTGCTGCGGTCGATCGAACCCAGAGCCTTGGTCAGACCCAGACGCTCTTTACAGAAGGTTTCGTCTTCCCAGGCTTTCAGCGTCGACAGTACTTGCGATGCGAATGCTTCGTGGATTTCGTAGAAGTCGAAGTCCTGCAGGGTCAGGTCGGCACGAGCCAGCATGCGAGGTACGGCGTAGGCAGGGGCCATCAGCAGACCTTCTTTAGGACCTTCTTTGCCGATGAAGTCGACAGCGGCAGTTTCGGAGAAGGACAGGTAGGCCAGCACTTCGTGACCATTTTCTTTCGCCCATTCTTCGGACGCCAGCAGCACGACAGAAGCACCGTCGGTCAGCGGAGTCGAGTTCGCCGCGGTCATAGTGGCGTTTTCGCCTTTACCGAATACAGGCTTCAGAGTTGCCAGTTTTTCGATCGAGCTTTCTTTACGCAGGTTGTTGTCGCGTACCAGACCGCCAAATGGAGTGATCAGGTCATCAAAGAAACCGTTTTCGTAAGCAGCAGCCATTTTCTTGTGGCTGGAGACGGCCAGTTCGTCTTGTGCTTCACGGGTGATGCCCCATTCCAGCGCAGTGATGGCTTGATGGTCGCCCATCGACAGGCCAGTACGTGGCTCGCCGTTCTTTGGTGCATCGAGCAGTTTTTTGAAGTTGATTTTTTTCAGGACTTTGATGTAGTCGGAGTTTTTCTTGACGATGTTGGCTTCGAGCATCGCTTTACGCAGGCCGTCACCGAATGCAATCGGGGCATCCGAAGTCGTGTCTACACCGCCGGCAACGCCAACGTCGATCTGACCCAGAGCAATTTTGTTGGCGACGAGGAAGGCTGCTTGCAGACCAGTACCACAAGCTTGCTGTACATCATAGGCAGGCGTCTGAGCGGACAGGGCAGTGCTGAGTACACATTCGCGGGTCATGTTGAAATCACGGCTGTGCTTGAGTACGGCACCAGCGACGACTTCACCCAGGCGTTTGCCTTGCAGATTGAAGCGCTCAACCAGACCGTTCAGGGCCGCAGTCAGCATGTCGGAGTTGGAAGCATTGAAATACGCACCGTTCGAACGCGCGAAAGGAATACGATTGCCACCGAGGATGGCAACGCGACGAACAGCAGGAGTATTACTCATAACAGGGTCCTTGGTTTTTACAGAGCTTGATTTAGCAGCGGGAGTCTTTTTCACTACCGCTGGCGCAGCTTCGGCAGCTGGCTGGGTTGCGGCATCGGTTTTCACAGATGCAGTTGAAGATGTCGTCGCCGCGCTTTTGGCAGCAGGCTTACGCGCAGGCGCACGTTTGACGGGGGCGGGCGTCGCGGCAGCATCCGCAGGTGTCGCTGTTGCAGCTTTGGCGGTCGAGCGACGGGCTGGCGCTTTCTTGGGAACCACTGGGGTTTCTTCTGGTTTATCGGTCGTGGATACGGCAGCAGGTGCCTTAGGAGAGGGGCTCATGTTTCACTCCAATACAAATAGCGTGTATTAATTCGTGTATTAAAATTTAGCGAGGCCAAAAAAAGTACCTCACTCTAGCATAAAATGATACAGATGAATTGGCTGAATTGCCAAACTCTTGCTGGTGTAAAGCAAGTGTACCGGACATCTCATTTTGTTAGCATAACGTGTGGAATGCCAGCATTCGATGAGTAGCCAGCATCAATCTGTGATAATCGGATTGTAATGGAGATACTGTTACAGCGGCGTTGCTTTTGATTTGGATTTTTCATCCCTGCCAGATGTCATGAATTCACCATCATTTTTTACGCTGTCCAGATTTCTTATGGATATCTTCTTTTTGTTTTTTATTTTTTTGTTGCAGGCGTTATCATGCGTTCCTGCATAATATCGAATGTATGACATACTACTGACATGTACATCCGAATATGATGCACATCGGCGTAATTTTTATCTTTAATTCTTTCCCGCTTTGATTGAGATCCGCTATGAGTGACCACTATCAGTCTTTTGCAAATTCTGCACTGGGTAAAATGCTTGTTAAAAACCTCGGTCTGCCATCCCCTGTCATTTTGGATCGCTTCGATGCATCCAAGCCGCTGGTTAATGGTGCAGTGCTGTTTGGTGCCGCTCCTGGCTCGACACTGACCACCGCCATCAGCGAAACACTGGCGAGCATCCACACCGACACCTATGCTGGCAACAACGCCGAACTGCAACAGGCTGCCGCTGCTGCCGGTCTGAACGTGCGTGCATTCAATGCCGGTGACAAAGAAGCCCAGTTCAAAGCACTGGTATTTGATGCTTCGGGCATTCAAAACTCCGAACAGCTGGTTGAGCTCTACAATTTCTTCAATCCAGTCGTACGTCAGATCCTGACCTCGGGTCGCGTCATCGTCGTCGGTCGTACGCCTGCCGACTGTACCAATGCCAAAGAAGCCACTGCTCAACGCGCACTGGAAGGCTTCGTGAAAGCCATCGGTAAAGAACTGAAAAAAGGCATCGCCGCGCAATTGATCTATGTGGGTAAAGGCGCTGAAGCCAATATCGAATCGACTCTGCGTTTCTTCCTGTCGGCCAAGTCCGCTTATGTATCCGGTCAGGTTGCTCGCGTATCCAAAGCCAAAGCTGTAAACGTCAACTGGGCCAAGCCACTGACTGGCAAGACTGCGCTGGTGACTGGCGCCAGCCGCGGTATCGGTGAAGCCATCGCCCGCACGCTGGCGCGTGACGGTGCTCACGTGATCTGTCTTGATGTGCCACAACAAGAAGCCGATCTGCAACGTGTCGCCGGTGAAATCGGCGGTAGCGTACTGACCGAAGACATCACTGCAGCCGATGCTGGCGAGAAGATCGCTGCATTTGCCCAAAACCGTGGCGGTCTGGACGTACTGGTCCACAACGCCGGTGTCACCCGTGACAAGATGCTGGCCAACATGAAAGATGCCCAGTGGAACCTCGTACTGAACATCAACCTGTCCAGCGCAGAGCGCATCAACGACTACCTGATCGAAAACAAAGCTTTCAACGACAACGCCCGTATCATTTGCGTATCGTCGATCAGCGGTATCGCCGGTAATCTTGGTCAGACCAACTATGCAGCCTCTAAAGCTGGTGTGATCGGTCTGGTTCAATCCACTGCACCGTTCCTCAAGGGTGGTCTGACCATCAACGCCGTAGCCCCGGGCTTCATCGAAACTGCCATGACTGCTGCGATTCCGCTGCAGATCCGTGAAGCAGGTCGTCGTATGAACTCGATGGCTCAGGGCGGTCAGCCTGTAGACGTCGCCGAGACCATCGCTTGGTACGCCAATCCGGCATCCACTGGCGTGAATGGCAACGTGGTGCGCGTTTGCGGTCAGAGCCTGCTTGGCGCATAACCCGGCCATTTACAATCGTTCTTCTAAACGCCGTGCAACATCCTGTACGGCGTTTTTTTAGAAGCAAGGATTGCACACGGTTTTTGTTGTATTTAATGACACTATAAAACGAGCGCTATTATGCCAAACCGTACTTTTGATTCGATTCCAAATCCACTGGCGCTCTATGCTAAAGTGGTTTTCAGCACGCTGAAAAAGAATCATTATAAAGCACTGCCACAAGCCGAATATACCGTCAGCAGCCTCAAGATTGATCGCGAACATCTGAAAGCTTATAACGCTATTTGTGGTTATCCAGACCTCGACACGCTGCCACCGCTCTATTTGGGCATTCGCTCGCTGACCTTGCAGCTATCGCTGATGGTCAGCGAAGCCTTCCCATTTGCAATTCTGGGTGTCGTCCACATTCGCAACACCGTTGAGCAGATCAAACCTGTCAAAGTGACGGACACCATCACGCTGTCCACACGTTTTGGTGAGTTGATCCCGCATGAAAAAGGTCAGCTGTTTACCTTTATCAGCACCGCAACTGTGAATGGCGAGCGCGTCTGGGAAAGCGTATCAACCTATCTGGCACGTGGTAAATCCACGATCAAAGGTGACAAACCATGCGTCAAAGACGAGCGCCTGACCCAAGCCGCCGGTGATCTGAATGTAGACTTCGATCTGCCTGAAGATCTGGGCCGTCGCTATGCCAAAGTCAGTGGTGACTTCAATCTGATCCACATCCATCCTGTCACGGCCAAAGCGTTTGGCTTTAAGCGTGCGATTGCGCATGGTATGTGGACCAAAGCACGCTCGGTCGCAGCACTCGGTGCACTGCCGGATGCTTACTTCCTTGACGTACAATTCAAACTGCCGGTCTTCCTGCCGGGCAAAGTGCATCTGCACGCCCATACCGCAGGCAAGCTGACCAGTTTTGAGCTGACCGATGCCAAGGATGCACGTCCACATCTGTTCGGTACACTCGAAGCCCGCTGATATCAGTATCGCGGTACAAAGAGGAAAGAGGAGACCTTTGGGTCTCCTTTTTTATGCGGTTTTATCATGAAATAAAAAAACCGCGCTGAATGCGCGGCTCTTTATGCGTAGCGGACCACATCACTTAGTGATGATGACCACCGACACCGTGTGCATGGCCGTGTTCCAGCTCTTCTTCAGATGCTGGGCGAATGCCAACGACTTCAACGTCAAACGTCAGAGCCTGACCAGCCAGTGGATGGTTGGCATCGACCACAACCAGCTCTGGGGTGACGTCTTTGACAGTCACGATTTGCAGGCCATCATCGGTCTGAGCTTGAAACTGCATGCCGACTTGAATGTCATCTACACCTTGGAACAGGTTGCGTGGCACTTCTTGGACCAGTTCAGCTTGATATTCGCCATA
>JASLEL010000387.1 GCA_030151145.1 Aquirhabdus sp.
TGGGTGCTCGGATTTATTGCTGGAGGGTTCGCGGCTCATATCCGTATTCTCTACATGCATTGACGTCGGTGAGGGAGACACCACGTGATAATACGTGGGATGTGTCTCATGAAGTTCGTTGTTTTGTCTCATTGTTGCACAAGCCCGGATTATTTTTGTTCTCCGGCGCATGGTGCTGAGGCGCTTGGCCTCGATCTTCACGGTGTTGAAAATTCTGACGTTATTATGAGCCGGGCCGCATGGACTGGCAAGGCATCCCCGTACACCCTGTGTACGAGCGTGATCGGGGATGTGGGAGATGGGGCGGTATTATGGATTTTGTAGATGCTGTCGGGCTTCAGCGACGACGGCGGGTTTGTTTTGTAGATTGCCTGCCAGCTCAATCAGTTGCCAGAAACCCGCTTTCTGCTGGGGTGAGTGCGCCAGCACCAGTCCACGCCGTGCCATGCCTTCGGCGGTGGCGCCGTCTTTTTTGCGCAGGGCGACTTCGCTTAAGCGCGCATAGACGCTGGAGAGCTGAGGTGCGATGCGCTGAACCCGGACGAAGGATTCTTCAGCATCATCAAGTTGGCCTTGCTTTAGTTGTTGCTCGCCTTGCGCCATCAGGGTCTGGACCAGTGGAATATCGTGCCCATCGCGCAGGGTGATTTGTGGCTGCGGCGGTGCCACAGGCTGTGGCGGCAAGGTTTGTGGCGATAGCGGCGGATAGCCGAACTCCGGTTGTGCGGTCGTCGGGCTCGGCGGCGCAGACGGCACGATCACAGGCGGATGATGGTGCACGGGCGGCTTGGGGGGTGGCGGTGGCGGTGCGGTAACGCAACCTGCCAGCCCGGCTATCATGCAGGCCAACGCCAGAGGCTTGCCGGGTAAATGCAGCAAGCGGGGTGTTAAAGTGTGAGATAAGCGTATGTTTGCCATAATCAGACTGCTGTTTTATTCATACTGCTGTTTACGTGTACAGCATACTGATCCTGCGAGCAGGATCAGAAGGATAGGGGTGTGTTTTAACCGTCATGACTGTCGATGAAAACCCGCTGGTATCGGTCATTAAAAACTTTCCATGGCGCGATCGACACTATTTGCACCACGACCGGACTGGGGGTGCGGTGTGATGATGTGCATCGGAGCCGATGGTGTCGCAGATGGTGCCGGTTGCGCAGCTTGTGGCGTAGATGGCGGCGTATCGGCGCCACCACTACTGGCGCTATTGCCATTATTCCCAGACATGACAGGTGTACTATACATGTCCGTTGACGCTGCTGCGTTAGGCATTTGGTTTAATTTATCTTGTCCGCATTCGGTGATTTGGCTTGGAACGGTACTTCTGAGCATGGGGATATAGCGCGCATTTGGACAGCCTTCACCTGAGACGTTGCCACTTTCACCATCAATCCATTGCCAGACGACCCCATCAGGCTGAGCCATGGAGACGGGGGTGAGTTTCAGTCGGCTCATGAGATTGATCCAGATCGGCAGAGCACCGGTCGCACCACTTAAGCCGGTAGGATGGTTGTCGTCCTGTCCGACCCAGACCACGGCAACATAGTTGCCACTGAAGCCTGCAAACCATGAGTCACGCAGGTCATTGGTGGTCCCGGTTTTACCAGCCAGATTGAGGTTCGGCGACAGCGTTTTATTGGCTGCGACAGCGGTACCGGATTTGACGACTTGCTGCATGGCATAGTTGAGCAGATAGGTCGAAGCCGGATCGACACTTTGACTCATCGTAAGGCTACTGCGTTGCAGGGCTTCGCCATTGGCTTTGATCACGGAGAGAATGGCACGTGGCGGATGCTGGAAGCCATCCGAGGCAATGGTGCCATACATATTGAGGATGTCGAGTGGCGACAGGTTGGCCGCACCTAGCAACACGGAAGGATATTCCGGCAGTGGAGCAGTGATACCGAGTGACTTCAGGGTTGATGTCACCTGCGGGACACCCATCTGCATGCCAAGATTGACCGTGGCCTGATTATACGAGTGAGCCAGTGCATCGGTTAAAGAGACGATGCCATGATCCTGTAGGTCGTAGTTTTTGGGCTGCCAGTTGGTCATGCCATAGCCGGTAATGTTGACCGGGCCATCATCCAGCAGTGACGCGAGGGTATAGCGACCCGAAGCGAGTGCGGTGAGGTAAACGCCTGGTTTGAACAGCGAGCCGACCTGACGTCGCGCATCCAATGCACGGTTATAACCTGTAAAGAGGCCTGATCCGCCGACGACAGCCAGAATCTCGCCATTTTGCGGGTTATTCACCAGCACGGCACCCTGCAAGCCCGTCAGGCGTTTCGGGTTGGATTTAACGATCTTGGCCAGTGTTTCATCAAAAGCGCTGCTTGCCGCATTTTGTACACGGGGGTCGAGCGTCGTGAAAATCTGCAGACCATCACTGGTCAGGTCACTTTCCTGATATTCCGTGCGCAGTTGACGACGTACAAGGTCGAGGAAGTCGGGATAAAGGCTTTGTCCGGCAGTGGGCTTATCGACGATACCGAGTGGCGCATCATGGGCCGCCTGAAACTGGTCCTGTGTGATCTTGCCTTGTTCCAGCATATTCTGCAGGACGGTATTACGACGATTCAGCGCGGCATCAGCATGACGCCAAGGGTTGTATTCACTCGGGCCTTTCACAAGGCCGACCAATAGCGCGACCTGCGGCAGTTTCAACTCCTGAATGGGTTGGCCGAAGTAGAATTGTGAGGCGAGGCCAAAGCCATTAATGGAATGATTGCCGTTTTGCCCGAGGTTGACTTCATTTAAATACGCTTCGAGAATTTCACTCTTGGAGTAGTGGTATTCTAAAAGCAGCGCCATGACGGCTTCCGTTGCTTTACGGCGGATGGTGCGCTCATTGGTCAGATAGAAATTTTTGACCAATTGCTGGGTCAGTGTAGAGCCACCCTGACGGGCGCCACCAGTCGCATTGGAGACCAGCGCGCGCATCAAGCCACGGATAGATACCCCGTGGTGCTGATAGAAGGAGCGATCTTCGGTAGCAATTAGGGCATCAACCAACTGCTGTGGCGCATCAGACAGTTTGATCAATACCCGGTCTTCATTGATCCGGGGGTAAATGCCACCGATCAGCACCGGTTCAAGGCGTGCGACCCCAGAGCCATTCGGTGCAGTACTCTGAATGTCGGCAATGGTTGTTGTTGCTGGAATAATATTGGACGTGCTGCTTGGTGGGCCAAACACGATCTTGAGTACTTGTTCTGCTTCGTGCGAGGTGCCGAAGTTAAAGCCGCGTGTATGAATAAAGAGCGTGTTGCCCGAAAGATTGTAAAGGCCAGGCGTGTTATATCCGTTATCGCTCTTGTATCCGAGCAAATTCAGTTCGTCAACGACAGCCTTGGCATCTAGTGGTGCATTGGTGTAAAGCTCCAGTGGGCGTGCATAGACCTTGGCTGGGATCTCCCAGCGCTGACCTTCAAATTTTTCACGCACCACACTGTCCTGTTGCCCGACATAGATGGCACCCGCAACGATCACGGCGACGAGAATCAGAATAATGATCAGGCCAATGATGATAAAGCCACGATTACCGCGAGGTTGAGGCATGCGTGGGCTGGGAGGCAGGGAGGAAGGTAAAGAATGCTTTGTAAAATAAGACGCTGACAAGATTGTATGCCGTATCTGAAAGATAAAGATGACGCCAATGATGCGACAGCACTGCAACGGATGCAATAAGTGAAACGTGAAGAATGCGTGATCTTATAGTGAGTGCGGCTGCGTTCCGTCTGATATCGGATTTTTGGCTACTCAAAAAAGTTTGTACAAACTTTCTTGGGGTAAATTGCTCAAAAAGCCCGCTAAAATGGCCCGGAAATACTGATTTTGAGTAATTAATAACCACTCGAATGAAATGGGATGAAAAAGGGTTTGACAGACTGTGAGAAATCTATAGAATGCACCCCACAGCGACGGTGATGCGACGAAATAAAACGAAGCAAAACAGCAGCTTAGATGAATTTGGATGGTTGTGTGGCAGGATTTGATCGGTTGAACTTAAATTA
>JASLEL010000411.1 GCA_030151145.1 Aquirhabdus sp.
CACATTATCCAGCACACCCTGCACATGCGCCTTCTCAAACGGATCAAGCGGACGGGTCATGCTGAGGATGTTTTTATGTGCACCCGAAGTCATGGTGCGATCTTCGATGCCGAGTTTTTTGGTCAGATCGCTGACGCCGTAGTTGGGCATGATCACACCAATCGAACCAACCAGACTCGATGGATTTACATAGATAAAGTCAGCCGCAGACGCAATATAGTAGGCACCTGATGCACCGAGGTCACCGATCACGGCATAGACTTTTTTGTCTGGATGCGCGGCACGCTCACGACGAATCGCTTGCCAGACCTGATCCGACTGCACTGGCGAGCCGCCGGGCGAGTTGATATTCAGCACTACGGCACGGCTCATGGACGCAGCAAAGGCCTGATGCAGTGCCTTGATCACATCATCGCCATCAACCGAATTACTGCCACTCCCGCCGATCTCACCGTTGATATCTACCACCGCCAGATGCGGTGCAGAACTGGAGGTAATCTTGTCCTCACGTCCGCAGCTCTTGGCCAACGCCATGATGATGATCAGGAAAAAAAACAGCCTGATGCCGTTGTAGATCATGGTCCAGCGGCGGGCCCGACGCTGCTCTTCGATTGACGCAAGCAACACCCGTTCGATCAGTTGCCACTCCTGACCGCTCGGACCGGGTGCGGATGGCGTGGGTTGGGGAACATTCGGATTGGGGGGCCAAGTGGACATGAGACAACCTGCTTTTTTAAAAGAGACGTAATAGAGCGAATGGTCAACATTAGCCGGAACATGGTTACAAAAGCAAGTATCGTGACCAGAAGACCGCCATATTCTCACGTGGCTACAACAATATAGGCTCAGTTTGCCTGACACAGCGTGACGATCTTTGCCTGCGCAGATTGATTGACCGTGATCAGCAAAGTCCTTTAGAATTTTAATATCTTTCTTTGATATCCAGCTTTGATATTCAAGCATGGATGCAGGTCTGTGCGATACAGGCGTGATGCCCGATCAGACACAGCCCTACGATAACAAGTCTCGCATCGCGTCGATGATGATTCAGGCGTTGGTGATGAGATGACCAGACACCCGGCGGATTGACGCGCAATCGCGTGACTCGGATCCGCATTGATCAGAACAGTATCTTATGAGCCAGAACACCTCATCGCCCCTGCTGTGGTTACTTCGATTTCTCGCCCGTCTGCCCATGCATACGCTGCAGGGCTTGGCGCGAATACTGGCGAATATCAGCCTGCTCTTCCCCACCAAAGGCGTGAGCAAGACTGTGCGGCGCAATCTCTTGATCGCCTTTCCAGACATGCCGGAGGCTGAGCGCAACCAGATCGCTGCCGAGTCGGTACGCTCGCAGGCGATGAGTATGCTGGAGTTCATCAAGAGCTGGGGCAATCCGCCCGAATACAGCATCGCGCAGATCCGTGCCGTGCATGGCGAGCAGCTGTTTTTGGAAGGACTCAAGAACCCCAATGGTCTAATCGCCATGATGCCGCATCACGGCTCGTGGGAGCTCATGAATGCCTGGGCCAACCAGCACGCTGCGCCGACCATCATGTATAAACCCGTCAAAGAAGCCGGGATGAATACCTTCGTGCTGGAGGCGCGCAGTCGCCTGAATGCGACCCTCGTGCCAACCGATGAGAGCGGCGTGCGCAGTATCTTTCGCACGCTTAAAAAAGGCGGCTTTAGCGCGATCCTGCCTGATCATGTGCCGGAGGAATCTGGCGGTATCCTGTCGCGTTTCTTTGGTCATGAGGTGATGACCACCACGCTGATCTCGCGGCTGGCCGAGAAGACTGGCTGCTCCGTGGTGCTGATGTACTGCCTGCGCTGTAAAGACGGCGATGGCTTTGAGATTTACTTCGAGCCCGTCGATGACCGTATCCGCAGCAAGGATCTGCAGGTGTCGGTGGATACCATGAACCAGACCATCGAAGCCCTGATTCGTCGCGATCCCGCCCAATATCACTGGGCCTATAAGCGCTTTAAGGATGCACCGCACTTCCGTGCGATCTATCACAAGACCGATGAAGAAGTACGCGAAGTACTGGCAACCAAGGATCGCGTGATCGTGCACCCAAGTGCCGAGAATCCGTCTATCGAAGCAGATACGGCTCAGGGCGTCTGAGCAGATCTGAGCCACTCATAGCCATCCCGATAGGCCGCGACCTCGACGGGTTTGCGCCCGCCCAGGTCAATCGTCAAGGTGCCATCATCGGCAGTGGTATACACACGACTGCCTGCGGCTTTCAGCCGATCGACGACCTGCGGTGACGGGTATTTGCGGTTCAGATAACTGGCCGAGATGACGGCGACCTGCGGCTTGACTGCTTGCAGGAATAGCGCATTGCTGGCGCGATCACTGCCATGATCACCGACCAAGAGGACATTGGACGTGGGCATCGCTGTAGATTGGACCAGACGCGCCTCGGTCACCTCGCCTGCATCGCCCATCAGAAGCATACTCACCGCCTGCCCCGAGGCAGATCGCGTCGATATCCGCAGCACGCAGCTATGATCTTTCTCATCCCAAAGTTCAGCAGACGCATCGTCATACCATGGGGCCAGAAAGCTAAAATCCACACCATCCCACTGCCATGACTCGCCCGCCGCACAGAAGCTCATCGGCACATCCCAGATGTGCTTGCTGCTCACGATCTCATCGATCGGGATATGCGTCATCACTGCTTCGGCACCACCCTCATGCTCAAAGCTTGCATGACTGATAATGAGCTTGTCCAAGTGAGCGATATGACTGCTAGCCAGCGCAGGCAGCACCACCCGCTCGCCCATGCCCTCAAAGGCATCCGCACGCTTAGGTCCGGCGTCATACAGCAAGGCATGATGCGGGGTCTGGATGATCACTGCCAGCCCCTGCCCCACATCCAGTACCTGTACCCGCAGCGGTGCATCATGCGCTGCACCGAAACGCTGCTCGATACCCAGAGATGACGCGGATAACGGGACGATCAATGGCAAAAGACACGGCAGTACCAGCCAGCGTGGCACACTGCCTGTGGGTGCTCGCAGGATCACCAAAGCCAGTACCAGGCCACACGCGGACACCCCAGTCAGTGTCGCCGTCCATGCGGGCAGCGGCAGCCATTGCATCCACGCATGCAACTGCTCCAGCCATCCGGCAGCAAAGATCCACAGCGCATCCGCTAGACCCGACCAAACCCATGAGAGCACCAGCGCAATCAAGGCCAAAGGCACCACCACCCCGCCAATGACCGGGATTGCCACTAGATTGACCACGACCGACATGAGCGGTATACGGTGAAAGAAATACAGCGTGACCGGAATCAGCAAAATAAACATGGCGAGTTGCAACTGCACCGTATGCTTAAACAGCAGCCAGTAGCGCCGCCAGATGAAGGGAGACTCTTCGGTATGGCGCACCAGACTGAGCAGGATCGCTGTCGCGACAAAGGACAGCCAGAGCCCGCTCTGATAGATCGATAGCGGGTCCCACCACAGCGTGACCGCCAGTGCCGTGAGCAGGATCAGGCTAGTTGACCAACGTCGCTCAACCAGTGTCAGTCCCGCCGACAGACTGAACATCAGCACTGTGCGCAAGGTCGGCACACCCCATCCCGCCAGACAGGCATAGATGACGACCATCACCACCATGAGCGGCAGCAGCAGATAAGGCCGAGGCACGTGCAGATAGCGCCTTGGACGCAAATTCAGCAAGCGCTGCACCACCCACGCAAACATAAACGCCGCCAGCACCACATGCGGCCCCGAGATCGCAAGCAAGTGACTGATGCCCGCCTGCTGATATAATGCCTGCACCGCCGGATCGACCAGCGCCCGATCACCGGTCACCAGTGACAGTAGCACTGCATAGGCTGGTGTATCGAGATTGGCGATCCGCTCGCGCAGCGACAGGCGATAGCGATCCATCAGATCCAGCGGCAGGCGCAGGCCACGGCTGTCGGCATTGACACGCAGTGCATGGTTGACCGTGCCGGTCGCCCCGATATGCGAGGTCAGCAGCCACTCCTCGGTATCAAAAGCCGCAGGCGATGCCAACCCATGCGGTGGTCTGAGCTGCAGCGCCACATGCCAGATCTCGCCTGGACGCATGGCGGTCACGGGCAAGGTATCACTCTTATGCTTGCCGAAATGCGGCTTGTCATAGAGCAGCCAGTCTGCGGGAAGCTGCCCTGAAGTACAGCGCGGGTCCATGCAACGCACGACTTGTCGCCAGTGCTCATCCACCCCGTCACTGATGCCGATCACCCGCACATCCGCATCGATGGTCACTGGCGCTTGCAGGCGCTGGGCAAGGCCCGTATTGATCGCCGCACGCCCCTCACCCAGACCATAGCCAAATGCACACAGCACCAGCACGCCCGCCAGCCACAGATGGAGCCGACGAGGGACCTGCTCCAGCAGACACCAACCCACGACCAGTGGCAGCCATGACCAAACCCATACAGAACCCACACCCGAAAGCCCGGCTGCCACCATGACACCCAGCACAAAAGCACTTAAGATATAAGGAATAAGCCGACGCTTAGGTAGGCGGTATGAAAGCGGCTGCAGGGCGGCGATTTCGGATGCGGCAGTGTCGGGTAAAACAGATAAACGCGTATCCATGCGCAATGTCATCATCCTTAGTCGGCC
>JASLEL010000413.1 GCA_030151145.1 Aquirhabdus sp.
GTCGCCAATGCCTGAAGACATTCAAGGCATCTATCAACGCGCCAAAAACAGCAACTTCGTCGAAGGCAAAGGTAAGATCATCCAGCGTTCATTTACCCCGGATTATCTGGATGACATGCTCAACGACATCATCATGGCTGAAGAATACCGCATCGTCATTGATGGCCTCAATGGCATGATGGGTGAACTCGCCGAACAGGCGACCTCGATTCTGGGCTACGATGTCAGTGGCATCAATATCACGCCCGATGGCCACTACCCTAAAGGCAACCCCGATCCAACCGAGCCTAAGCGCTTGACTGAGCTATCCGAGCGTGTCCGCCAGACTCAGGCTGATCTGGGCTTTGCCTTTGACGGCGATGGCGACCGACTGGTGGTCGTGGACAAAAACGGCACCGTGGTCACCTCCGACCAGCTCATTGCCCTCTTCACCATGATGATCCTTGAGCAGAAGCCCGGTGCTGACATCGTGTTTGACGTCAAATGCAGCCGTATGGTATCGCAGATCATCACCTCGCATGGCGGGCGCCCGATCATGAGCCGCAGTGGCAATACCTTCATCCGCCATGCAGTCATGTCTGATAAACATGAAGTCGCATTTGGCGGTGAGTTCTCAGGACATTATTTCTTTAATGACGGTCGCGGTCACGCCACCGACGACGGCCTGTATGCCGCCCTGCGTCTGGCAGAGTGGTTGGGTCAACGTGGCGAACCCCTACAAGCGATCCTGCGTAGTCTGCCAGCCCGTATTGGGACGACCGACATCTATCTGCCACTGGATCTGGACCTGCCTGAGCAGTTCTTCCCGACGCTTGCCGAACACGCTGCAAGCACTCCGAATGCCACACTGACCACGATTGACGGTGTACGTCTTGATTTTAACGACGGCTTTGGCATCATACGCGCATCGAACACAGGTGCCTTCGTCACCTTGCGTTTCGAGGCTGATCAGATGGCAGCGGTCGAACGCATCCGCGATACCCTGCATGATCTGATCGCCAAACAAGATCCGATGCTGGCGTCCAAGATTCCTCAAGACCTCGGCCCCCTGATGCTTAATCCTTAACCCATGTGAGACAACCATGCCGCTGAACAATGAGCAAGCCCTGAATGTCGCCAAGGTTCTGACCGAGGCCCTGCCCTATATCCAGCGTTTTGCCGGTAAAACACTGGTGGTCAAATACGGTGGCAACGCCATGACCGACCCAGAGCTTGAAAGCTCTTTTGCCCGTGATATCGTGCTGCTCAAAACCGTCGGCATCAACCCAGTCGTGGTCCACGGCGGTGGTCCACAGGTTGATGACCTGCTCAAGCAACTCGGTCGTGTCTCCGACCGTATCGATGGCATGCGCGTCACCGACGAGCCCACCATGGAAGTGGTCGAAATGGTCCTAGGCGGCAGCGTCAACAAATCCATCGTCAGTCTGATCAATAAAAACGGTGGCCGTGCTATCGGTCTGACTGGTAAAGACGGCAACCTGATCCGCGCCCAAAAGCTCTATCTGGACAAAAAAGGCGAAGACGGCGAAATCCATCACATCGACCTCGGCCTTGTGGGCGAAGTGGTCAGTATCAAGACCGACGTACTGGATCTGTTCATGCAGGGTGACTTCATTCCGGTCATCGCGCCGCTCGGTGTCGATGAAGACGGCAACACCTACAACATCAATGCCGACCTCGTCGCCGGTAAAGTCGCCGAAGCGCTGAAAGCCGAAAAACTCGTCCTGCTGACCAACATCCCCGGCGTGATGGATGCCAACAAAAACGTCCTCACCGGTTTGACCACACAGGACGTCGATCATCTGATCGATACGGGTGTCATCTATGGCGGCATGATTCCCAAAGTCAGTTGTGCGCTGGAGGCAGTGAAAAACGGTGTGGCCAGCGCCCACATCATCGACGGTCGTGTGCCGCATGCCTCCTTGCTCGAAGTCTTTACTGATGTCGGCATGGGTACTCAGATCACCAATCGCCCCACGGTCAAACGCAAATAAAACTCAGCCGGTTCCAACAAAAAAGCAGGGCGATGACCCTGCTTTTTTATTTTGCAGCCGATTACGCAGTCAGATCCACCTCATGCGCCCAGACATCTCTGGGCTGGCGATGCAACTGATCACACAGTCGAGCCAGCGTATCACCCGCCACCTCTCCGACCTGTTGCACATGCGCAATGTGAATTCCCTGTGGTTGGAACTCACGCGCCAATGACTGCACCAAAGTGCGCAGGCCCGCAAAGCGTGCTGCATCATCGGCATCGGCAAGATCACCCTCGGCATGCCCGACAAAGACCAGCGTGCCACCCGTTTGTCGCATCCCACGGATCGCCGCCTGAGCAACAAGAAATGCACTGTATGCCGTCAGTCGCCACTGCTGCTCCACACGACTCAGCGTTAAGTGGAGTGCTTGAGCATCTGGATCAGATGGCGGGGTCACACGGGGCGGCAGGATGATCACCAGCTCAGGTGACTGCTTCTGTTGCGCCAATGCTGCCAATAACGTCTGAATGGTCTGCTCATCAGTCACATCCAGCACATGCTGATAGAGTCCCTGAGACAGCCCTGCGATCTGCGTGCCCGTCTTGCCATGCTCGGCAGCAATCACGGTCTGGTCCGGATACAAAACCGCCCAAGCATCAGCAACCTCAGTCGTTTGTGACCCAATGACCAGCACCGACCCACGCTTATGATGTTTTCCAGCCATCAGAATTTCTCCCGGTAAGGTCTGAGGTCCATTTCATGCGTCCATGCACCTGCAGGCTGGCTATGCAATTGCCAGTACTGATCGGCGATATGATCGACATTCAGACTGCCATCCAGCCCCTTCATACCCATACGCAGCAAACGTCCTGCACCATAGCCAAACTGATTGATGCGGTCGCCATCCACCATGCCGTCGATCACCACATGAGCCACGTGCACGCCATGCGGGCGTACCTGCTCGGCCATATGCAGCGCATAAGCGCGCAAGCTGGCTTTGCCACTGGTAAAGGCTGCAAACAGCGGCTTGCCACGTAAGGATGCACTGGCGCCGGTAAAGATCAGCGTACCGTGCCCCTCGGCCTGCATCAGAGGCAGGACCAACTCGGCCACCATGCGTCCCGACAGGAACGTCAGACGCCACATTTGCTCAAAGAAACCTGCCTTGGTCTGCAGAAAGCGCGACGGCATATTGCTGCCGACGTTGTGCACCACGAGTTCGAGCGTATGTCTCTGGCTTAAGTCTGTGATCAGGGTCTCGACCTGATCCGGCTTAGTCACATCGGCGCGATAAGCCGTGGCATGTCCACCCAACTGGATAATCTCGGTCACCACCTGATCGATCTTGTCCTGCGTCCGCCCAACCACATAGACATGCAAGCCGCTGTCTGCAATACGGCGACTCACCGCCCCGCCGATGCCGCGCGTCGCCCCGACCCCGATCACCAGCACACAAGGTCTACGAGTCGTTTGATCTGATGGCGTATTCATAGCTGCGCCAGCCATGCAGCAATGGCTGGACGAGCATAGATCTGACTGCGCATCCGGCTATGCGTGCGCACGATCTCAAGCAACTGCGCGCTGACAGCAATATCGGCTATCGTCTGCTGCTCGCCTACTAGCCAGCCAGTTGCACCGAGGACCAGCGCAATGCGGTCCAGATGACGGAGGAACTCAGCCTCGACATCCGCCGCCGCCATACGGCCTGTGCCCTGCATGGTAACCTGCAGCTTGAGCGCGGTTTTAAGCAAAGGCTTCATCACCGCGCGCTCATAGGCCGGACGTCCCTGAGTACTGATGTCTAGCACTTGCTCCAGTGCCTGCGCATCAAACACGCGGAAATACACTTCATAAAAATACAACAGCTCATCGGCCCAGTCCTCCCACAACTCCGCCATGGCGCGCTGCATCGGGTCTACGGGATAGAGCGGCGGCTCGGGCTGCACCTCGTCGAGATAACGGGCAATCCGTGTACTGTCCTGTACGCGTTTACCATCGATATCCACGACCGGCAGCTTGCCGACCTTGCTTAAGCCCGGCACCTTGGCACCGAGAATGCCGTTATAGTTCACTGTATCGAAAGCAATGCCTTTGAACTTCAGCATGCGCGCGACTTTCTGACAGAACGGCGACACTTCCCACTGATGCAGCACCACTTGATTGACCGCCACGATATTC
>JASLEL010000414.1 GCA_030151145.1 Aquirhabdus sp.
TGACGTCTTTTTCCATTTTGAACTCTGGAATACCAAAGGTCAGCAGGCCACCGATCTCAGGGTTCTTGTCAAAGACTACCGGCTTGACACCCGCACGGACCAGCACGTCAGCACAACCGAGGCCCGCTGGACCCGCGCCGATGATGGCGACTTTCTTGCCCGTCGATTTGACTTTGGACATGTCCGGACGCCAGCCCATGGCAAAGGCGGTGTCGGTGATGTATTTTTCGGTGTTACCGATGGTCACGGCACCAAAGCCGTCGTTCAGCGTACAGGCACCTTCGCACAGGCGGTCCTGCGGGCAGACGCGACCACAGACTTCAGGCAGGGTGTTGGTCTGGTGCGACAGCTCGGCCGCCTGAAAGAGCTGACCTTCACTGATGAGCTTGAGCCAGTTCGGGATGTAGTTGTGAACGGGACATTTCCATTCGCAGTAAGGGTTACCGCAATCCAGACAGCGATGCGCCTGATTGGTCACTTCCACTTTTTCAAACGGCTGGTAGATCTCGACGAAAGTCGTCGTACGAGCTTCGTTGTCTTTTTTCTCAGGGTCCTGACGCGGAACATCCAGAAACTGAAAATCATTACTCAGGCGTTCAGCCATGGGTCATCCTCACTGGGTCTGCACGGCGAAGTGCATGCCTATTATTCGGTTAATGCGGGTAGATTCAAGTCTTATTTGTGCAATCCGAGCCTTACGCGCGATGTGCATCCTTGTGGTCATTCACCCCTGCCAGACCCACGTCCGGCAGGAGTGCAAGGCATATTTATTGCGGATCAGCCTTGGTGGTCTTGAGCAGACTGGCGAGGCTCGCGGCCTTCGGTTTGACCAGCCAGAATTTACGACTGTATTCGTCAAACTCATCCAGTATATGCTGACCCCAGGCACTGCCGGTCGCAGCCACATGCTCTTCAATCACGTCGATCAGATGCTGGCGATGCTCTTCGGTCGACTCGGAGCTGATGCGGTTCAGGTCGATCAGCTCATGGTTGCAACGCTCGAAGAAGTCACCGTCGAGGTCCAGCACATAAGCAAAGCCACCGGTCATACCGGCACCAAAGTTCAGACCCGTACGACCCAATACCGTGACCAGACCACCGGTCATGTATTCACAGCAGTGGTCGCCTGCGCCTTCGATCACGGCATGACAGCCCGAGTTACGCACTGCGAAGCGCTCACCTGCGGTACCCGCTGCAAAGAGCTTGCCACCGGTCGCACCATACAGACAGGTGTTACCAATGATCGCGGTATCCTGCGACTTGAACGGCGAGCCTTTCGGTGGGTAGATCGCAATCTGACCACCCGCCATGCCTTTACCGACATAGTCGTTGGCATCACCGGCGAGATCAATGTGCAGACCACCGGCGTTCCAGACACCGAGCGACTGACCAGCAGTACCTTCGAGCTTCAGCGTAATCGGATGATTGCTCATACCGAGGTCACCGTGTTTCTTGGCGATCTCACCCGACAGACGCGCACCGATCGAGCGGTTGAAGTTACTGACGCGATAGCTGTAGGTGCCACCTGTTCTGGCGGTAATCGCAGGCGAGATGTCCTGTACCATCTGCTCGGCCAGCACCCCACGGTCAAACGGCTCGTTGCGCGGCTCGGTGCAGTAGTGGGCGTTGTTGCCCGCTGCGGCATGCGTGGTCAGGATCGGGGTCAGATTCAGGTGTTGCTGTTTATCCGTATCCCCTTCCAGACGCTGCAGCAGATCGGTACGACCGATCAGGTCCTTCATGCTCTTGACGCCCAAGGCCGCCATCCAGACGCGGGTCTCTTCCGCCACGAAGTGGAAGAAGTTGATCAGCATCTCAGGCTCACCGATGAAGTGCTCCTTACGCAGGTGATCCTGCTGGGTGGCAACACCGGTGGCGCAGTTGTTCAGATGGCAGATACGCAGGTATTTACAGCCCAGCGCGATCATCGGGGTCGAACCAAAACCAAACGACTCGGCACCCAAGATCGCAGCCTTGACCACGTCCAGACCGGTCTTCAGACCACCGTCGGTCTGCACGCGCACCTTGCCACGCAGGTTGTTGACACGCAACGCTTGGTGCGCTTCGGACAGACCCAGCTCCCATGGCGATCCGGCATAGTGGATCGATGACAGCGGCGATGCCGCAGTACCGCCGTCATAGCCCGAGATGGTGATCAGGTCGGCATAGGCTTTGGCCACACCGGCAGCGATCATGCCGACGCCGGGGCCGGAGACCAGCTTGACCGAGACCAGCGCTTTCGGATTGACTTGCTTCAAGTCAAAAATCAGCTGCGACAGATCTTCGATCGAGTAAATGTCATGGTGCGGTGGCGGGGAGATCAGCGTCACACCCGGTACCGAGTAGCGCAGACGCGCAATCAGGGCATTGACCTTACCACCGGGCAGCTGACCGCCTTCACCGGGCTTGGCACCCTGAGCGACCTTGATCTGCAGCACTTCGGCCGAGGTCAGATAGGCTGGCGTCACACCGAAACGACCCGAAGCGACCTGCTTGATCTTGGAGTTCTTGATCGTGCCGTAGCGGGCCGGATCTTCACCGCCCTCACCGGAGTTCGAGCGACCACCGATGGTGTTCATGGCGATGGCGATGGCTTCGTGGGCCTCTGGCGACAGCGCGCCCAGCGACATGCCCGCCGAGTCGAAACGCGGCAGAATGGCTTCAATCGGCTCCACCTCAGACACGTCGATGCTCTTGCTGGTATCAAGCTTGAGCAGGTCACGCAGCGTTGCGACCGGACGCTTGTTCACCAGATCCGCATAGCGCTGGTAGTCGGCGTATTTACCCGAACGCACCGCGTCGTGCAGGTTGTTGATCACGTCCGGGTTAAAGGCGTGGTATTCCTTGTTGAAGACGAACTTCAGCAAACCGCCCTGCTCGATTGGCTTGCGGGTCTGCCATGCCAGTACAGCGAGTTTCTTCTGATCGTTTTCGATATCGACGAAGCGTGCGCCTTCGATGCGGCTTGGCACACCCTTAAAGCAGGTGTCGACCACTTCACGCGACAGGCCGATGGCTTCAAACAGCTGACCGGAGCGATAGGACGCAATGGTCGAGATGCCCATCTTGGAGATGATCTTGAGCAGGCCTTTGTCGATGCCTTTGCGGAAGTTGTTTTGCGCGTAGAGCGGATCGCCGAGCAGATCACCACGGGCAATCAGATCGTTGATCACATCATAGGCGAGGTACGGATACACGGCGCTGGCACCAAAGCCGATCAGCACGGCGAAGTGATGCGGGTCACGCGCAAGACCAGTCTCAACCAAAATGTTGGCATCGGCACGCAAGCCCGCTTCGGACAGCGAGTGATGCACCGCACCGGTCGCCATGATGGCGTTGGCAGGCAGATAACCTTCACGGATATTGCGGTCGGACAGGTTCAGGAAAGTCGCACCGCCCTTCACCGCCTCAGCAGCTTCAGCACAGATGCGCTTCATGGCCGCCTGCAGACCTTCGCTCTCAGGATAGTTGAGCTCGATGGTGTGCATCTGGTATTCGGCACGATCCATGGTACGCAGTTGATGCATCTTGCTCGACGACAGTACCGGACTCGACACCATCACGCGTGCGGCATGGCTAGGCGATTGCTCGAACACATTCTGCTCACGACCCAGCGAACTCTCGAGCGACATGACGATGGCTTCACGCAGCGGGTCGATTGGCGGGTTGGTCACCTGCGCGAACTGCTGACGGAAATAGTCGGCCAGATGGCGCACTTGACGCGACAGCACTGCCATCGGCGTATCATCGCCCATGGAGCCAACGGCTTCCTGTGCACTCTCCGCCAGCGGGCGGATGATCTGGTCGCGCTCTTCGAAGCTGACCAAGAACATCTTTTGTGCGGCTTTGAGCTGATCGCCCTTCAGGCCAAATTCCTGCAGGCTTTCTTCCAGCTCGTCATCGGTCTTGACGTGGATCGCATGCTCACGCATCCATTGTTTGTACGGACGCATTTTTTTCAGACGATTGTCGATATCACGGGTCTGCAGCAGATCGCCGGTCTGGGTATCGACGACCAGAATCTGACCCGGACCCACGCGACCTTTGGAGATCACGTCTTCAGGCTTGTAGTCCCAGACGCCGATCTCGGAGGCCAGTGTGATGTAGCCGTTTTTGGTGATGACCCAGCGTGCTGGACGCAGACCGTTACGGTCGAGCATACAGACAGCATGACGACCATCCTGAATCACAAGACCCGCCGGACCGTCCCACGCTTCCATGTGCTTGGAGTTAAAGTCGTAGAAGGCATGCAGATCGGCATCCATGGTCTCGACGTTCTGCCAGGCTGGCGGCACCAGCATGCGCAGTGCACGGAACAGATCCATGCCACCGCCAACCAGGATCTCGAGCATATTGTCGAGACTGGAGGAGTCCGAGCCGGTGCGGTTGATCAGCGGCTTCATGTCCAAAAGGCCCGGCAGCAACGGGTTTTCAAATTTAGGCGTACGCGCCACCGACCAGTTACGGTTGGCGGTGATGGTGTTGATCTCGCCATTGTGCGCCAGATAACGGAAAGGCTGTGCCAGCGCCCAGCGCGGTGCAGTATTGGTCGAGAAGCGTTGGTGGAAGACTACGATATGCGAGGCCAGACGCGGATCGCCCAGATCCAGATAAAAACCGGCGATGTCACGCGGCATCATCAGGCCTTTATAGCTGATGACGGTGCTGGCGAGCGTGGTGACGTAGAACAGCGGATCGTGGGTCAACTGACCTTCGGCACGACGACGCGCAAGGAACAGCTTACGGTTGAATTCGGCTTCCTCCACGCCTTTGGGCGCGCCAACCAGAATCTGGCCGACGGCAGGCAGGGATGAGCGGGCGATCTCACCCAGAATATCGACATTGGTCGGCACCACACGCCATGTGGCGACGGTCAGGCCTTCTTTTTCGATTTCGGCGTTCAGGATATCGCGGGCATGCTGAGCCAGCGTCTCATCAGTATGCAGAAAGACCGTACCGACCGCGAACAGCTCAGGCAACGTCGCACCCAGCTCCTCGGCCACCGCACGGAAAAACGCCTTGGGCGTCGCCAAGAGCAGACCACAGCCGTCACCCGTCTTGCCGTCCGCTGCAATCCCACCACGATGCGTCATACAGCTCAAGCTGTGAATCGCGGTCTGCACCAGATCATGGCTGGCCTCTCCCTGCATATGGGAAATCAGACCAAAGCCGCAGTTGTCACGGAAATCATCCGGCTGATACAAGCCGTTCATGACAACATCTGATACAGCCTCAGATGAGAAGGCGCCTTCCTGCGAAGACGATGCGAGTGGCGACATAGACATGGCGTACCCTTTAATAAAAAACCGATAAGAATCTCACCTTCGTTTCACACCAGCATCCCCACGCATCAAGCCATTACCGGCCGGAGAAAAACCCGATCAATAATGAATCTTCAAGGCGAGTCTGAGGATTGCGCGGACACCGGCACAACCCAACATAGCATGGCAAAAAAAATGAGAACAGAAAAACCGACCTAATAGTGTAAAGAAAAACTGCACTTTTCTCAAATGTAAACACAGCGATCTGACTCAGGAATCGTTGAAATCCCCGCTCAAAAACCGTGTTTTACGGCTCAATCTAGGATGCCGCACCCTCGCCCGTCATCCGAGATCGCTCACACCCACATTATTTACATTTAAAATCATTATGTTATATCAAAAATACTCAATGCTTATCATTTTCCATCAAAATAATATTCATAAAATGAATTGATACACAAATCTGATTTACAGCATCAATACTGCACAAATATTAACCGCGCAGCCTGATGAATTGTATAAAAAAAGCACTGCGCCGCAGTGCTTTTTATGCAAATCACAAGCCAGCCTGGCTTAATTAAACGGATCTTGTACCGGCGCAGCCGCATCTGGTGTCGGCGACTTCGATTTGGGCGCTGGTGCAGGTGCGGGTACATCCGCAGGCGCATCCGGCGTGCC
>JASLEL010000421.1 GCA_030151145.1 Aquirhabdus sp.
TTGCCAAATATTTTTATGAAGTGGGTTGTGAGTTTGGCTCTGAGACAAAAAAAGTTGGATCAGAGATTAAGAAAAATTATCCACAGGTCGAGGTATTCTGTTGAGCATGGCTGAGTCCTCAAGTACTGAAGGGAACCACAGACTTGTTGAGGAGCAAGAAGGGTTAAGGCGTGAAATTGAGCAATCAATTACCGTTACCTCGCCATATCCGCCGCCTCATTTTCTGAGAGAATACGAATCTATTTGCCCTGGCACTGCCGAACGATTGATTAAGGCGGTTGAGGAAAAAATGGCATTCGATCAGCGTTTATCTTTGGCTAGGTTCGAGCATGAAAAAGCCATGAATGAAAGTATGCAAATTCAAGCTTTCAGAAATCATGATAGAGCTGATCAGGCTAGGATTGATCGAAAGGAGCAAGGAAAAGACCTGTTGTCACTGTACAGTAAGGGGCAATGGTTCGGATTCGTATTTGGTCTTTTCGTGCTGGTTTTGGCAGGCGTAGCAATTCTGCTTCATGAGCAATGGGCTGCTGTTGTCGCATTTGGAACAATTATCGGGTTACTCGTTGTCTATGTACTCCGCCAGAATCCAAGCGAAAATCAACAGATGAATAAACAGCCACAAGATTCTCACGAACCGCAGAGCTGACCATATTAATTGACAAAACCCACCTCAAGAGGTGGGTTTTTTATTGCCCAAAGGAAACCCCCATGACCATCAACCAAACCACTTTATTACTCGATCAGACCACATGGGATCTGGTACTGGATGCCAACGGCAATATCGCCCTTGCAGGGGCGCCCTATAGCATCGCACAAGACGTCGCGAGCGCTGTGCGCACCTTCCTCGGTGAATGCTGGTACGACACCTCACTGGGCCTGCCTTACTTTCAGCAGATCTTTGGTCAATACCCGCCGCTCAGCTACGTCAAGCAGCTCATTACTCAAGCCGCACTGTCGGTACCCAACGTCACGCAGGTCAAAGTGGTCTTTACCAGCCTGAAAAAACGCACCTTATCCGGGCAGATCCAACTGATCGATACCGATGGGCAGCAACTAGGAGTGAAATTCTGATGACCAGCGTACCCAGTATCCTCTGGACCCAGGCCGGCCCAACGCTGCCACAAGAGAGCGATATCTTGAGCGGCGTACAGGCCGACCAGCGTGCCGCGTTTGGCGTGGCGTTAAATTCGGGATCATCGACCCCGCAAGGCCAGCTTGCCACGAGCCTGACGGCAATCATCGGCGACAAAAACAGCCAGATCGCCGAGATCGTCAACCAGATCAATCCCGACTATGCCGATGGATCGTTTCAGGATGCGATTGGACGGATTTATTTCCTGAGTCGTCATCCTGCGACGCCCACCACCGTCACCTGTACCTGTACCGGTTTGCCCGGCACCGTGATCCCTATGGGTGCGCGAGTGCAGGACATCTCGGGCAATATTTACCTCTGTACGGATGATAGCGGTGGTGTGATCCCAAGCTCAGGCTCGATCAACCTGCACTTTGCCGGTCAGAATACCGGTCCGATCCTCTGTCCTGTAGGGGCCGTGACCACGATCTATCAGGCGATCCCGGGCTGGGATACGGTGAACAATGCCGGTGCAGGTATACAGGGCAATTACCTTGAGAGCAGGGCAGACTTTGAATATCGTCGGCAGCAGTCGGTGGCGATCAATGGGCATGGCTCGCTGCAATCGATCTATGCGGCGGTGTTTGCCGTGGCTGGCGTGACAGACGTCTATGTCACGGAGAATGTGACCGATGCCAGCATCAATGTCGGTCCGACCAACTATGCCGTGCTGCCGCACTCGGTCTATGTGGCCGTGACGGGCGGTGACTCGTCTGCGATTGCCAGCGCGATCTGGAGCAAGAAAGATGTCGGCTGCAATACCAATGGCACGCCTTATCCGGTGACGGATGATAGCTATACAACGGAGCCAAAGCCCCAGTACACGATCAGCTATGTCACGCCGGTATCGACTCCGATCCAGTTTGCGGTCCAGATCGCAAACAACCCTGCTTTGCCGGCGACGAGCACGTTGACCGCGCTGATCCAGAATGCCATTTCGGCAGCATTTAATGGCACTGACGGTGGCGCGCGGGCGCGGATCGGCTCGACGCTGTATGCCTCACGCTACTATGCCGGCGTGGCAGGGATAGCACCTAGCGTTGAGATCGTGTCGCTGCAATTGGGTACGACTACGCCAAATCAGAATGCGCAGATGCTCGGCATCGATCAGGTGCCGGTACTCGGTGCGATCACGGTGACGCTGGTATAAGCCTATGGAAAACTATCAAGCGACCATCCTGTCGCAATACGCCAATTCGCCGAAGATCATGCAGCTGATCGAGAATATGAATGGCTATCTGGACCCGACTGCGGACCTTGCGGCTTTTTATCAGTGGGTATGGGATCTGGATCAGGCTCAGGGCTTTGGTCTCGACATCTGGGGCAAGATACTGGGCCTGTCGCGCAACATCACGGCACTGGGAACGACCTCCATACTGGACGATACGACCTATCGCACCATGCTGTATGTGAAAGCCGCCGCCAATATCTGCGCGACGACTGCCCCCGCGCTGAATCAATTGTTTACCCAGCTGTTTACCTATTTTTTGGATCAAGGTCGCGCCTATGTGGTCGATCTGGGCAACATGCACATGCTGTATGTGTTTGAGTTTGCTTTGTCGCCGCTCGACTTTGCGATTCTGAAATACACCAATCTGATTCCTCATCCGGCGGGGGTGAAGTTCGACATTCTGCAATACCAAGGCGAGCCCGTCTTTGCCTTTGATGAAAACAACTATCTCATGAGCGGTTTTGATACCGGCTACTGGAGCGCTTAATGCCAATCAATCAGATTCTCCCCTTTGCCACAGGCTCAGGGGCAAATGTCATGACGCCTGCTGATTATGCCGCGCTGCCCGCGCAGACCCACGGTTTTACAGCCGGGATCGCCTCGTCGCAGCAGTTGAATACCGTCTGGCGGCAGGCGTCATTTATGTCGTCGATGCTGGCGCAGTTTATCTCGGATAAGGCTGGCGTAGATGTGCTGGATAATGGCGATATCGGAGGATTGGAATCCAATCTGACCAAAGCCGTGACCCGACTGGCGGGCAATATCAGTGATCTGTCTTTAAACATCACGACGGATACCACACTGGATCTGACTTATGCCGGATCGATCATCGGTATCCAGAATACCGGCGTGACGGTGACTATTCCTGATGCGACTGCACCTGCTAGCAAGGGCAAGGTGTTTTATTTTAATAAGGGTCTTAGGAAGTTAAAGCGGATTATTTCGGAGTAGCTTAAGCAAACCAAGATACACGTTATCATGGCGATGATTGAAACGATACTCTGTTTCTTTCAAGTGCAAATAGAACGT
>JASLEL010000422.1 GCA_030151145.1 Aquirhabdus sp.
GCGCGGCGGGTGTGCTGGTTGTGGTTGATGCGTTTGCTCCCCCGGACGCATCGGTATCGGCCCAAACGGCTGGGCCATAAAAAAGTGCGGTGATGGATGCCGCAAGTGCAATGATTTTTGGAGTCGGTTGATTCATAAACAGGATGCATCCTAACGTTACAGTTTGTAAATTTTATGAATAATCCTGACCGTTAAGGAAATATAAAATAATGAAAATGAAAGCATAAAAAGATAAAACGGCACTGCTGTGAGTGCCGTTCTGTGATGAAAAAAGAGCGGCCGTACTGAATCAAACCGGGATGTCACCCTGAATGGTTGCACGGTTCATGACGCGATGGGCAGGGCGGTAATCATCTACCGCGTAGTGAAAGGTCGAACGGTTATCCCAGAAAGCGACATCGTTGGCCTGCCAGCGCCAGCGCACGGTGTAGTCGGGTTTCTGGCAGTGGTAGTACAGCAGTTGCAGCAGCGCCTGACTCTCATGCTCGGCGAGTTCATTGATATGCGTGGTAAAGCCTTCATTGACAAAGATGGATTTACGGCCTGTGACGGGGTGGGTGCGGATCACTGGATGAGTGACGGGTGGGTTTTTGCGCTTGGCTTCTTCGAGTTTTGCCAGACTGGCCGCATCGCTGCCAAAGCGTGACGCAGGGAAGGACTTGGCCAAATCATGGGTCGCGGTGAGCCCGTCGAGTGCGTGCTGCAGCGCAGGCGACAGTCCCTCATAGGCGGCGCTGGCGCTGGCCCACAGCGTATCGCCGCCGACAGCCGGGATCTTCTTGGCTGACAGGATCGCGCCGAGCGGCGGAGTTGGGGAAAAGCTGACATCGGTATGCCAGAGGGCATTATCCCGCAGGTCATTTTGCTCAGTATCGAGGATCAGGATCTCAGGCTGCTCGGGTACATTGGGGTAGATCGGATGGATATGCAGATCACCAAACTCGCGGGCGAAGCGATAGTGCTCGGCTGGCGTGAGCGGTTGATCGCGGAAGAAGATCACCTGAAAGCGCAGCAGGGCTTGTGTGATCAGATCGCGTACGCGAGGATGCAGGGCTTGATTTAAGGTTACACCATGGATCACCGCGCCGATGTGACGGGTCAGCGGTTCGGCTGAGATGCCGAGTGCTGCGGCGTCAGCGTGCCATGCATCATGGGTGTGTGGGGCGTGTAGGGCATGGCGTGCCGTTAGGCTGGTCACAATCTAATCCTTATCTGTCTGTATAGCGAGATCGCTATGGATGTCTATCAAAATCGGTCTGGACAATTAGTGCGGCTGATCCCACGGGACATATCTGCGCTGTAGCGCCCGCAGGCCAAGCTCGACGCTTAAGGCAATCACGGCAATGATCAGGATGCCGATCACGACCACATCGGTCTGCAAGAGCTGGGCGGCCGACTGCACCATAAAGCCCAAGCCTTGTGTGCTGGCGATCAGCTCGGCGGCGACCAGCGTCGACCAGCCGACACCAAGACCAATGCGCAAGCCCGTCAGGATCTGACCCAGACTTGCCGGGATCACCACGTGGCGGACCACTTGCCATGGGCTTGCGCCCAAGGACTGTGCTGCACGGATCTTGCTCTGATCGACCGCGCGCACACCGGTCACAGTGGCAATAAATACGGGCGCAAAGATGGCGAGATAAATCAGCGTGACTTTGGCACCCTCTCCGATACCCAGCCAGATCACGATCAGCGGCAGATAGGCGAGTGGCGGGATCGGGCGGTAAAACTCCACCAGCGGATCGAGGATCGCCCGCACGCGCGGATAGAGACCTGCCGCGATCCCCAATGGCACCGCGATGCCTGCCGCCAAGAGAAAGGCCAATCCAATCCGCGTCAGACTGGTGAGCAGATGTGCCCAGAGCGGTACGCCCATATAGCCGCTTTGTGCCAGATGGATGAACTGGTGCGCTACCGCATCCGGTGCAGGCAGGAACAGTGCAGGCACCAGATGCGATGCCGTGACGCCCCACCAGACGAGGAGTACCACAATCAAGGTCAGCAGGCTGATCGTGAGCGGCTGATGCAGCAGTGTGCTGCGTCTGCTGGGCGGTATCGCCGCAGGTGGGGTGGTGGTGTTGAGAGTGCGGCCTTCAATCAGAGGGTTTGTCTCAGCGTAGTGTGTCGCGGCTGCGCTTTCTTTGGAATATCCAGACAGGGCCATGGTGTTAATGCTCCACAGGGTGTGCAATCGCAGCAGTACGGACATGATGGGCAAAGACTTTGGCCAGCACATGCTCACGCAGCGCGATAAAGTCGGTGGACGATTTGATGGCGCGGGCGGCAGCGCCATCGGCAAAGCGCCGGGCAAAAGGCAGCTCCAGCGTCTCGACGATGCCCGCAGGGGCGGGTGCCAGAATCACCAGCTTAGTCGCAAGGAAGAGAGCCTCCTCGATGTCGTGCGTGATCAGGAGCATGGGTTTGTGCGTCTCCTGCCAGACTGACAGCAGCAGACACTGCATATCTTCGCGGATCACCGCATCCAGTGCGCCAAAAGGCTCATCCAAGAGTAGTAGCTCAGGATTGGCCGCCAGTGCGCGCGCAAGACCCACCCGCTGGCGTTGCCCGCCCGAGAGCTGCCAGATAAAGCGCTCGCCAAAGCCGGGCAGATGGACCAGTGCCAGCAGCTCTTGTACGCGGCGGTCAATCTCACTCTGCGCTTGACCTGCAAGCTTCAAGGCAAAACCGATGTTCTCTGCGACGTTTTGCCAAGGCAGAAGCACATCATCCTGAAAGACCACGCCCCGGTCAGCGCCGGGTTTACTCACGCGCTGACCGTTCAGGGTCACGCTGCCATGACTGGCCTGTGCGAAGCCGGCTATGGCATTGAGCAGGGTGGTCTTGCCGCTGCCAGAGGCCCCCAGCACGACCACAAGATCGCCTGAATTCACGTTCAGTGACAGATCCTGCAGGATCGGCGGGCGATCCTCGGCATAGTGCACTGTCAGATGATCGACGATGAGTTGTGTCATCTTGTTCCCTCGCATAGATCCAAAAGTGTGATTGTTGGCAGATGTTTAAGGCTGGATGTCGCGGACAAACTGCGCATTCACATAAGGTTGATAGTCGGGCAAGACCTGTGCGACCAACCCTTGCTGTTGCAGGAAGTTTGCGGTTTGAGCGATCGCATGTACGGTACCGCCGCCGAGTAATGCCGGACTTAGCTCTTGCTGGCGGTCCGGATAATGCGCGCCAGTCAGCAGTTGTGGTACGTTTGCGGCCTTAACGCCGGTCAGACGGGCGATGTCCTGTATCGGCTTGCTGTCTACAGTCCACTGCGCTTTGTCCTGACGATAGTGATCAAAGCTATGCAGCGTCACGGCGGCAAAGTTTTTGACCACCTCGGGATGTTTGGCGGCAAAGTCGTTACGCACGACCCAGACCTCAGAGGTCGGTGCTCCCCATGTCGCGACTTCTTTGGCATCTGTCAGCACATGGCCGGATTTTTCGATCTCGGCCAATGCCGGCGACCAGACAAACGCCGCATCGATGTCGCCGCGCTGCCATGCCGCGTTGATCTCGCCGGGATTCAGGTTGATCAAATGCACTTGCGTGGGATCGATATGCCAGTGCTTGAGTGCACCGAGCAGGCTGTAGTGCGATGTGGAGACGAAGGGCGTGGCGATTTTCTTACCGATCAAGTCCTGCGGGGTCTTGATCCCGCTTTTGTTACTCACCACCAGCGCCTCTGCGCTCTCGATCTCGGCGGATACCAGAAATACCTGTATGGGCAACTGACGTGTCGCAGCAGTCGCCAGCGGGCTAGAGCCGAGATTGGCGATATCGACAGCGCCGGATGCCAGCGCATTGATCACCTCAGCACCGCTATTAAAGCGCTTCCAGTCCAGTGGGTGCCCGATGGCTTTATCGTATTCACCTTCGGCTTGGGCCACTTTGGAGGGATCGACACCCGTCTGATAGGCGATCACAACCGGCTGGTTGCTCTCTTGCTGCTGACTGCACCCGGTTAAGCCTTGAATGGTGACTGCCAGCAGCACTAAATGACTCATTTTAAATGGCATTGACCACTCACTTTTGACTGTTTATTCAAATACTATAAGGCAAATGGATTTGTGCAAAAATCTGAATAAAGGGATTGGATAGCAGAAAATGGAATAACTCGGCTGGCAGAACCCTTGGATTTGTGCACAGTCATGCGATATCTCGCTGACGGATTTGGCGGGTACTGTCGTGATGGCGGAAAGATCGGAGGGTATCCGTCTGTATTGGTGTGGGTCTGTTTGCCTTATATTTTTGTATAGATAAATCTTACAATGTGCGGTATTCTATCTTCCCCTAGTATAGAGGGTGACGAAGATGAGCATTGACATTGAGCGGCTGGATGTCAGTCCCCGCGATGAT
>JASLEL010000059.1 GCA_030151145.1 Aquirhabdus sp.
TTTCGATCTGCTCGGGGCGCAGTTCGGCGAGCTTTTCGCCCAGTTGCTGCAGCCGGGCCATGGCTTTTTTCTGTTCGGTTTTGCTGGGGCGATCTTCGAGTTCGTCGAAATCAGGAGTGGCGATGGTGAGGTTTTTTTTACGCATGATGGGATTCGTTTATAGATGGGGCATCGGCGCTATGCCAGTTGCCCGCACAACTTAAGATGAGGGTGTGAAATCGCGGGTTATTCGGCTTCGTGAAAGCGTAAGGCGAACAGTTCACGGATGGCCGCATGCGCTTTGTCCTGATCGCTACCCTGAACGATGAGGCGCAACGTGGTGCCTTTACCGGCGCCGAGCATGAGCAGGGCCATGATGTTCTTGGCGTCCACCAGAGAGTCTCCGCGGCCGATCCGGATGTCCGAGCGGTGCCGTGCCGTGACTTCGATCAGTTTGCCACAGGCACGGGCGTGCAGCCCCAGCTTATTGATCACTTCCAGAGTCGTGTCAATGGCTTGAGTGTCGGTAGCAGCGGCAGTGCTGTCGGTGGCGGTATTCATGACCAGTATTTCAACTCACGGTGCAACGTTTGGGTGGGCCATTGGGCCTTTAAGGCATCTGCCAGCCGGTTAACCAGATACACAGAGCGATGCTGGCCTCCGGTACAGCCTATCGCAACAGTCAGGTAGTGACGATGGCTCGCGGCAAATACGGGTAACCATTTTAGCAGAAAAGCCAGGATGTCATCATACATTTCTGTCACATCGGGATTGGCGCCGAGGAATTCCTGTACTTCGGCATCCATACCGGTGAGAGCACGCAACTCAGGCTGCCAGTGTGGATTGGGCAGGTGACGCACATCAAAGACGAAATCGGCGTCGAGCGGTACGCCACGCTTGTAGCCGAAGGATTCCAGAATCAGGATCATGCGCTCGTTTTGGCCCATCTTGACCGAGAGCGTGTGCTGGAGCTCATGCACATTGAGATTGCTGGTGTCGAGCGTCAGGGTGGCATGGCGGGCAATGCCGGACAGCAGGGAGTCTTCGGCCTTTAGGGCTTCGGCGATGGTGTCGTAACGGTCTGTGAGCGGGTGACGGCGACGGGTGGCACCGTAGCGTGCGAGGAGCACGTCGTCGCGGGCATTGAGGAAGATGACTTCGAGCTCGCCGTGCTGGCGCAGTTGGTCGAGGATGTTTTCAAACTGCATGAGGTCGGACTGGGGGGTGCGAACATCTACACCCAGTGCCAGCATTTCGATGTTTTTTTGTGCGTTGAGCTTGGCTACGATTTCAGGCAGCAGCGAGACGGGGAGGTTGTCGATACAGTAGTATCCCAGATCTTCCAGCATGTGCAGGGTCGAGCTTTTGCCGGCACCCGAGCGTCCCGATACGATCAGTAGTTTTTTCACAATAATCCGTCGCCGTTTGTGTTATGGAAATTCCGGATCTGTCCGGTCTTTATCTGTATAAGTCAAGCATCTGCCTTGAGCAGGCGATACGGGATGAGGGTCCTGATCGCCTGAGATCGCATACTATCATCTGCGGGATACTGCGCCTAGCTTTCCGCATGCGCTTTCTGATGGACTGCCTGTCGTTTGCCGTAGCGACTGTACGCTGTCGATACGAGAGGGAGAGGTCTGATGCGGCCTGAGCGTGTCGCTCATCAGACCGCTTGCGGAGGAGGCTGGCGGCGCGGCTCGCGTGTGGGGCGAGCCGGTCGTTTATTCTTCCGTGTCGGGGAGGGTGACGGTGAGATTGTCGATGAGGCGGGTCTTGCCGAGGCGTGCCGCGACGAGGATCACCCAGGTGCCGGATGCCGTGGTTGCGGCCGACAGGTCGGGATTGCGGATTTCGACATAGTCAACGGCAAAGCGCTGGCGCTCGAGTTCTTTTTTGCCGGTCAGCGTCAGGCCCTGAAAGTCGATACCGCGTCCAGCCTCTGCCTGTGCCTGCAGGCTTTTGGCGATGCTCTGCATGGTGGCGTAGATGGCAGGTGCCAGCGCCAGTTCATCGGCAGAGAGATAGCCGTTGCGGGAGCTTAAGGCGAGGCCGTTCTCGGCACGTACGGTGGGTACGCCGACCACGTCGATGTCAAAGCGCAGGTCGTTGGAGAGATGACGGATGATGGCCAACTGCTGATAGTCTTTTTCGCCGAAGATGGCGATATTGGGCTGTACGATGTTAAAGAGTTTGGTGACGACGGTGGCAACACCGGTGAAATGCCCGGGGCGAGAGCGCCCGCAGAGGTCATCGGCCAGTGAGTTGACCTGTACCGTGGTTTTTTGCGGCTGGGTGCCGTACATCTGCTCGACGCTCGGGGCAAAGAGGATGTCGCATTTGGCTTCGACCAGAAGCGTGCTGTCGGCTTCAAAGGTGCGCGGATAGCGCTCAAAGTCTTCACCCGCGCTGAACTGGGTCGGATTGACAAAGATGCTGACCACGACGACATCGCACAGCTGATGCGCTTCCTGAACGAGGCGCAGGTGGCCTTCGTGCAGATTGCCCATGGTCGGGACAAAGCCGATGCTCTTGCGGTTGGCCCGGATGGAACTGAGTGCCGCGTGGAGGCCTTGGATAGTGGTTTCAGTTCTCATACGTCATCAGTGCTCGTGCTTAAAAAAGGCGATCTTTGCGTCAAAGGTCACAGAAATGGCATTAAATCAAACAATGCTGGGCCGAATCAATTGGCCCAGCATGATTTTCTGAAAGAATCTCAGAAAATCAGAGGGATGTGTTGCTTTTCGATCAGTACAGGCGTTCGATGGTGTCGCCTTGTGCCTCGTTTTGTGCAGTGGTGCCGAGATCCAGCGCAACGTGGAATGCATGTTTGGCTTCAGGATAGCGTTTTTCGCGGACAGAATGATGAAAGTCGCGAAATGCGTCGACGATATTTCCCTTGCCTTGCAGAAAGTCATGCACAAAACGTGCTGGTTTATCAAAATTTAAGCCCAGCATGTCGTGCATGACCAAGACTTGCCCGTCACAGTCACTGCCTGCACCGATACCGATCACAGGAACCGGGAAGCGGGCCTGGACTTCTTTGGCAAGCTCGGCAGGGACCACTTCAAGCAAGAGCAGGGCGGCCCCGGCATCGACGACCGCCTGACAGTCCGCGAGCAGCTGGTCGGCAGCGCTACGGCTCTTGCCTTGCAGCTTGTAACCGCCAAAGACATTGACCGATTGCGGGGTCAGTCCCAGATGGGCGCAGACGGGTACGCCATTTTGCTTCAGGACGCGGATGGTGTCGGCCAGCCATGCGCCGCCTTCGAGTTTGAGCGCATGCGCGCCTGCCTGCATGACCAGCTGTGATGCGCGCAAGGCATCCGGGATCGTGGCATAGGACATGAAAGGCAGGTCCGCCATGATAAAGGCGTGATGATTGGCTCGTGCGACAGCGCGGGTGTGGTAGGCGATGTCCTCTACGGTTACAGGCAGGGTCGAGTCGTGACCCTGAATGACCATGCCGAGCGAGTCGCCGATCAGGATGCTGTCGATCTCGGCGATTGCCATGGCGCGCGCAAAGCTTGCGTCATAGCAGGTCAGGCAGGAAAACGGTTTGCCTTCGGCTTTGTACTGGGCCAGTTGACTGAGACGGATCATGGCAGGGCTCCTGTGCAGGTCTTAACGAAACGAAAAAAGGAGAGCAAATGGCAGGGTAGATGCGGGCGGGGCTGTCCTTGAGGGTTATACGGCCCAAGTCGGACCAGTGAGGATGCGGATACCTTGGGATTCGCTTGCCGCAGGGGTGTCGCGCAGTATTTTATCATCAATGGACAGCGTTTCGTCTAGCTCCAGAAGCGGCTGCACGACGAAACTGCGCAGCAGGATACCGGGGTGGGGGAGGGTCAGACGTGCGTCCTGCCATAGGATGGCACCCCCAGTCTGGGCGTCTTGCATCAGCAGCAGGTCCAGATCCAGCGTACGTTCACCCCAGTGGCGTACCCGCACGCGTCCGGCCTCTTGCTCCAGCCCTTGCAAGGCATCCAGGAGTGACAGCGGAGGCAGTTGGGTTTCGATCATCACAGCCGCATTATAGTAGTCCGGCTGATCCTGTGGTCCCATGGGGGCGCTGATATACAGGCTGGACACTGCTGTCTGGCCTGTACTCAGCGTGCGCAGGGCGCGTACGGCTTGATGCAGGATGCTGGTGGAGTCGCCGCTGGCATTCGACAGGTTGCTGCCGAGTCCGATGAAAGCCCGCTGACTCATGCGGTTTCCGCGTCGATATCATCATTGCGGACGATGGTCGGGGCGATCTGCAGCGGCTTGCTACGTACCTGACGCTGACGTGGGGCGATGCGGGCCCGAGGTGCTGCGTCCGATCCATCGTCATCATGCCCGCTACCGGGATGCAGGGGGTGCGTCTTGCGGTATTTGGCGCGCAGGTTGGCATGCTTCATGGCCGGGTCATCGGCAGGCAGCAGCTGCAGGGATTCTTCCTGCTCGCTGGCATCGGCGGAGATGATGGCCGTGTCGAGCGCCTGATCGGGCTTCTGGGTTGCTTTGCTGCGTTTGCGGCCTGCTGCGGGCTCGGGTGCGGTCGCACGAGGCGCTCGCTTACGGCCACGCGCAGTGCTTTCGGCGTCCTGATCAAAGATGGCCGTGGTCTGCAGTTCTTCCTCAAGTTGGGCGATGTGCTCCGGTGTTGAGGCTTTCTGGCGTGTACGTCTGGGCTTGCCGGCAGATGCAGTTTCTGTGGGGGGCACTGCTGCAGCCAACTCGGCGTCGTGGATCACGGCCATCAGAGGCTCTGGCGCGGCACCTTCGGGGCGATTCTTTTGCTGGCGCTGCTGCAGGCGGTTGATGTCGGCGATGGCACGTTCTTTGGCATCGTTGCCGATCAGTTGATAGTCATGCCACCACTGGCCCATGGTGCCGACGATCGGATCACCGACTTCCTGACGCATATGCAGGAAGTCATAGGCGGCACGGAAACGTGCATGCGCCGCCAGGAGTGGAATCTGCCGCGGGCGTGGATGCTCAAGGCGCGGCTGCATTTCCCAGATTTCGCGGATAAAGAGTTCGCTAAAGCGCGGTATGGCCGTGTGTTTGGCCTGACGGCGCAGCACATCGAGTCCCGCTTGCGTCCAAGCGATCGAATGCGGCGAGCCACCGGCTTTGAGTTGCTCGACGCGGGCGAGGAAGGGCTCCCACAGCAGTACGGCGTAGAAGAATGCCGGATTGATGCTCTTGCCGATGGCGATGCGGGCATCGGTGTTGTCGGCGGCTTTCTGGATCAGCGGGGTGATCTTGGGAGGCGCATCGACAAACAGCCGCTCCCAGACATGATGCTGGATCATGAGGGGCAGCAGCGGAGCCAGATGACCGCCGGAGAACATCTTTTGCGTCTCGTCATAGATGCGATGCGGTGAGACTTCCAGCAGCGACAGGGTCAGCTCGGGCGTCATCACACGGGTGATGGCGGGATCAATCGCAAACTCAAGCTTGGCGGCAAAGCGCAGGCCACGCAGCATGCGCACGGGATCTTCTTCAAAGCGCACCAGCGGCACGCCCTGCAGCTTGAGCTCACGTGCTTCGATATCGTCGATGGCGTGGCAGAAGTCGAGAATGATGTCTTCGCGCGGCTGATAGTAGAGGGTATTAATCGTGAAATCGCGGCGCACATAGTCCTGCTCAATCGTGCCCCAGACATTATCGCGGGTGATCATGCCGGTAGCCGAGGTGGCATTCTGGCGCGGTGGGGCACGGAAGGTAGCGACTTCGATCATGTCGCGGCCCGAGTAGACGTGGGCCAGCTCAAAGCGACGACCAATGATGCGACAGCGCTTGCCGAACACATCGCGAATCTGTGCCGGGGTCGCATCGGTGACGACGTCGAAGTCTTTGGGACGCAGACCCAGAAGCAGATCGCGCACGCCACCGCCTATGATATAAGCCTTGAATCCGGCGCGCATCAGACCGTCAACGACTTCGAGTACGGCATTGGACACCATGGAGTCATGCAGACCCAGTTGACTGGCTTTCAGACGGGCCGCCCCATGGGCAGATGGGCGAGGGGACGCGGATGGTCTCTTGCGTGGCACAACGATTCCTTATAGGAAGCAGGCGGCAGATGCTGCCACCTGAGATGAACAGATGGCTTAGATGATACACCATTCGGGGCCACCTCTGCACGAGGCGACGTTTTGGGCTGCTTTGTATGACGCGTTAGCCGCCGGTGGTATTCATAAAGCGGACGATCTGCGGCTCATTGTCCAGATCAAAATGATGGCGCTCGGGCTTGAGCAGTAATGCCTGCCGGATATGTGCAGCCAGATCGGCATCACTTTGGTCACTGCGCAGGAGCGGCATCAGTTCGGTGCCATGCTCATTGCCAAGGCACAGCAGCAAGCGGCCTTCGCTGGTGACGCGCACACGGTTGCAGTCGGCGCAGAAATTATGACTGTGCGGCGAGATAAAGCCGATCCGCGTGGCACGACTACGATCATCATCAGCATCAATCCGCCAATAGCGGGAAGGCCCAGCCGTATGATAGTCACTGGCAACGAGCGCGTAGCGGGTGGCTATCACTGCGCGCACTTCATCACTCGCCATAAAGCACAGTGCGCGCGAGTGTTCATCAATATGACCCAGCGGCATTTCTTCGATAAAGCTGATGTCGAGGCCGCGAGCCAGAGCAAACTCCACCAGCGGCAGGATCTGGTCGTCATTACGGCCTTTCATCATCACGGCATTGAGCTTGATACGAAAGCCCTGTGCCTGCGCGGCATCTATACCCGCCAGTACATCGCGTAAATGTCCGGTACGGGTCAGGGCGTGAAACTGCTCGGCATCCAGGGTGTCTAAACTGATATTGATGCGTGACAGACCGGCGGATTTAAGCGGAGCCGCGAGCTGGGCGAGGCGGGCACCATTGGTGGTCATGACCACCCGGCTATGTGCGGCGAGTTGCTCGACGAGCCACGGCAGATCACGACGGATCAGTGGCTCACCGCCTGTCAGGCGAAAGGTATCGACGCCCAAGCCTGCAAACACGCGTCCCAGACGGGCAATTTCCTCAAGACTCAAGACGCGGTCACGCGGCAGAAAGGTCATGTCTTCGCTCATGCAGTAGACACAGCGAAAGTCGCAGCGGTCCGTCACCGACAGCCGTACATAGCGGATCGAGCGCGCAAAGGGATCGATCAGCGCTGGTAGGGCGGGCCTGCTGGCGGGTGCGTTCATGATGGTCTCGGGCAGCTCCTGAAGATTAGCGCGCGGACGTGCGTTGGGCCTGATTGTGCGCAGGGTCTGCGGTGGTTTTTTCCAGTCGTTTGGCCTCATCCCACAGGATATCCATGGCAGCCAAATCGACGTCATCTACTATTTTACCCTGTTCTGCAAGGCGCGTCTCGATATGGGCGAATCGGCGGCGGAATTTGGCGATGGTGCGCAGCAGGGCGCTCTCACTCTGGATGCCGGATTTGCGGGCGACATTGACCAGTGCAAACAGGGCATCACCGAGTTCATCCTCGATATGGTCCTGATCACCGGATGCGATGGCGTGGTCGAGTTCGTTGACTTCCTCAAGCAGTTTGGCCTGCGCGCCTGCCACATTAGGCCAGTCAAAGCCGACTTTGGCGGCGGCTTTTTGCAGCGCTTGCGCCTGCATCAGGCTGGGACCGGGCTTCACCTCGCTTAAGCGGGATGGGGTCTGTGCTTGTCCGGCTTTTTCGGTCTGCTTGATTTGCTCCCAGACAGCACTGACTTCGGCGGCGCTGGCGGCAGTCCCTTCGCCAAAGACATGCGGATGGCGGCGGATCAGCTTGGCTGACAAAGTATCTGCAATGGCAAAGAAATCAAAATGCGCGTTTTCACGATACATCTCGGCCTGAAAGATCACCTGCAGCAGGAGATCGCCCAGCTCATCGCGGATATGCGCGATGTCACCGGTCTGGATAGCGGCTTCGACTTCGTAGGCTTCTTCGATGGCGTAGCGGGTCAGGCTCTGTGGGGTCTGCTTCTGATCCCACGGGCATTCGTTGCGTAAACGGGTCATGACCGCCAAAAGCTGACCGATAGACTGGGTTTCTGCGGGTGACAAAGTGCGCGCCGCAATCAACGGATCTGTTGCGATGGGCTGATGGGCGTGGTCGGTCGTGGACGGTGCAGTCATAGTCGTCACAGGCGGGATTCAAGTCATGAACCTTGAGTGTACTGGATCAGGGCGATCCGGTGAAATGCTTTTTATGACGGCGCAGGGCAGACAGGTCGTCGGTGTGGTTGGCTAGCGTATATAAAACCACGCATGCAAAACCAACCGACCGGGTAATCAGTGATTTCAGAGGCGGTATTGCGCTTGAAATGCACAGAAAATTACCCAATTTACATAAAAGGCTCTTAAGTTTTCTGCATGTGAAGAAAAAAATGATGCATATGCATTGACAAGATAACGCGATGAGCGTTTCATTTAAATGACCAAATCCAGCACCATCACGCCAGATAAATTATCCATGACGACTGCACTGCCGGACCGTGGACTTGAGCAGAGTCAAGAGCACGGCAAGCGGACTGTTTTTTCCAGGACCGCCGATTTTGCGAGTCTGTCCTGTGGCAACAAGCCCGCAGCGATGACCGCCACGACAGGTTGGGGAATGCTCTCCAACCTGACGGCGTCCCTGCGCGCAGCGTTAAGTGAATATCTGCTGTCGTCCCAGATCGAGCAGGTGATGCAGGCCTGTGTTTTTGCCGATATGGCACACTTGGGCGTGATGCGTAAGAGTGGTGAGCCCTACATCATCCATCCCATCGCGGTCGCTGAGATTCTGGCGCAGATGCGGCTGGATACCGATAGTCTCAAGGCCGCGCTCTTGCATGATGTGATCGAAGATACCGATGTCAGCAAGGACGAAATCGCCGCGCACTTTGGTCAGACGGTCGCCGAGATCGTCGATGGCCTGACCAAGCTTACTGTCTCGAATGACAAAAACGACAATCGCGCCGCCACCCTACGCAAGATCCTGACGGCGACCCTGCACGATCCGCGTGTGATCGTGATCAAACTGGCCGACCGTCTGCATAACATGTCGACGCTGTTTGCCCTCAAACCTGAGCGGCGTCGCGCCATCGCGTCTGAAACCCTGAGTATCTTTGTGCCGATGGCACGGCTGGTCGGTGTCAACGATCTGGCGGACAAGCTTGAGCTACTCTGCTACGAGAACCTTGAGCCTGAGCTGTACAAAAAACTGCATGACGAACTGGCACGCAGTGAAGATGAGCGACTGGCAGCCAAGATGCATTGGGCCGGTGAGATCGAGCATTTCATCCTCGACCATGGTCTGCACGGCACGCCGATGGTGATCCACAACGACATCACCCTCTATCAGCGTTTCCTCAATGAGCACGTGGATATCCCGACCCTGCTCAATACCCATGCCTACGAGATCGAGCTGGATACGGTGGCCGAGTGCGACCATCTGGCGCTGGTGGTGCGTGAGCACTTTATCTGGTCGCAACTGACGGACCATATCCGCAATCCACTGCCGGGTGGCAATCAAGCCCTGCTGCTGTCTTTAAGTGATGAGCGTGGTCGGCTGGACATCATCCTGCGCACCAAGCTGATGCGCCAGACCGCACAGCTGGGTGTGGTCTTGGGCGAGACCGCGCCGCAGTCTTCGCGCTCGGCCATACAGGCATCCTTGCGCAATCTCGGCGAGCTCGTCGATAAGGACAGCGCCGAAAATACCTTTAATGCGCTGCTCGACTATCTGCACCGCGAGAAGGTCCTTGCCTATACGCCTGATGGTGATCTGCATGAGCTGCCGCAAGGTGCGACCATCGTGGACTTTGCCTATGCGGCGAGCCTCTATCTTGGCAACCATGCCATCGCCGCCAAGATGAATGGCAAGACGTGTCCGCTTGCCACCCCCCTCATCAGCGGGCAGACGGTCGAGATCTCAACCGATGACTTGGCGACGCCAAACCCTGACTGGCTGGGCTTTGTGAATACCGCCAAAGCACGTCGGGCGATCCAGCAGGCATTGCGCTCCAGTGATCCGACCGACCGTGTGACCTTGGGACAGCAGGCATTGGACCGGGCGCTGTGTCGCTATCATATTGATCTACAGGAAATCTCGGATGCCGATTGGCAGGATGTACTGACTTGGCAAGTACTCAAGAACAAGCAGCAACTGTTTGAAAAAATCGCCGTCGGCGCGCTCTTGCCGCAACTGGTCGCGACACGCCTGATGTCGCATCGACCGGAAGTGCATCGTCCGTCTCTTGAGCCGCGCTATGCGCATAACCTGATCAAAGGCGCCGATGGGCTGGATGTGCGCTATGCGCCATGCTGTATTCCGATTCTGGGTGATCGTATCGAGGGTCATCTGACGCGCCGTGGACTGGTGGTGCACCGACGACGATGCCGTAATCTGATCCATGAGCTGAACCATCATCCGGAAAACGTCGTGCGTCTGTCGTGGCAGGATACGACCGAAACCGACCCGCGCTTTCCGGTCCATCTCAAGATCGACCGCGTCATCAGCGATGAAGAAAGCACCCACGTCATCTACCTGATCCGTCAGTTTCAGGGTGGGGTGGAGCGACTGGAAAACCACGAAGACGGCACCAATATCTCGATTCTGGTCCGCGACCGCAACCATCTGGCACGCCTGATCCAAGAAATGCGCATCCTGCTGGATTTCCCCAAAGTGACGCGTTTTGGGGTTTAAGTCACTCGTTAAGCGACTTGTTAAATCATGCGTTAAGCCACTTGTTTTTCGGGATAAAACCACCCATTGAACTATCTCTGCACGCATCGGATCGATTGACCATGATCCGCTCCGCTGCCGTATACTCATTCCTTTAGCACACACATACCGAATCCGATTCCATGTCTGCGTCTCATATTCCTTTACCCGAACGTATCCGTCCGCGTCGCTTATCCGATGTCATTGGTCAGACCCATCTCTTGGGTGAGCAGGGGCCGCTTAGGCAGGCGGTCGATCAGGGCCGACTGCCCTCCATGATCTTCTGGGGGCCGCCCGGCGTAGGCAAGACCACGCTCGCGCTGCTCTTGGCCGAAGCGGTGGACCGGCCTTTTATCAGCCTGTCGGCGATCAGTGCCGGGGTCAAGGATGTGCGCGAGATCTTGGGTCAGTCAGGCGATCCGACCGGACTCCTGCCGCCGCCGGTGGTGTTTATCGATGAGATACATCGCTTTAATAAAGCCCAGCAAGATGCGCTCTTGGCGGCGGTCGAGAAGGGCAAGATCACCCTGATCGGCGCAACCACCGAAAATCCTTCGTTCGAGGTCAACTCGGCGCTCTTGTCGCGTGCGCAGGTCTATACCCTCAATGCCTTGGATCGGGATGAGCTACTGGCCGTGATACAGCGGGCGCTGACCCTTGATCCGATCCTCAAGCAGCGCTCGGTTGAACTGCAGGAAACCGATGCGCTGTTTCAGCTCTCAGGCGGCGATGCGCGCAAACTGCTCAATCTCTTGGAACTCATCGTCGATACCCATGCGGACGATGAGGCGGTGGTCATCACCAATGATCTCGTGATCCAGCGGGCCCAGCAGCATGTGGTGCGTTATGATAAATCCGGCGATCAGCATTACGATATCGTGTCGGCCTTCATTAAATCCATGCGCGGCAGCGACCCTGATGCAGCGCTGTACTGGATGGCGCGCATGATCAAAGGCGGTGAAGATCCGGTCTTTATCGCCCGGCGCATGCTGATCCTCGCATCTGAAGACATCGGCAATGCCAATCCCAATGCCTTGCTGCTGGCGGGCGAGTGCTTTCGTGCCGTGCAGGCCATCGGTTATCCGGAGTGTCGGATTATCCTTGGGCAGACCGCGGTCTACCTTGCGACCAGCCCCAAGAGCAACAGTACCTATAAGGCCATCGATGCCGCCCTTGCGCTGGCCGAGAAGACCGCCGACCTGCCTGTGCCGCTGCACCTGCGTAATGCCCCGACCAAGCTCATGCGCGAACAGGGCTATGGGGTGGGGTACAAATACGCCCACAGCTACCCGGGTAACTTTGTCCAGCAAGCCTTCCTGCCTGAGCAACTACAGGGCACGCGGTTCTACGAGGCGGGGGATAATGCGCGCGAGCGTGAGACAGCCAAGCTGATGGAAAGCCTGTGGAAAGGGTTTAAATAGGTTTCAGGTTTGTGTTTATCGTGAGTTGACCGTATCGCTAAACACCGTCAAATGCGGCGAAGCTTGAAACATCTGATCATAATCCGATAAATGCAGATGGCTGTATTGCTCACCTAATCGGTCCATTTCTGTCGCAGTGTAATTCAGGAACGCCGCCATTTTGCGCAGTTCATCGGGCGTGGCGACGAGGGTGATTTCGGCAAGCGCTTTGGGTTCCACCTGATCCGCAGTCAGTCCTTGGTCTTCATAACCATAAAGCTTCACGGCGCGTTCTCCCAGAACGATTTCGACAGGTCATCGAAACCCAGACCTCACGGTTAAATATAATTGCGCATCTTTGCTTCTAGCAGGCGTATCAACTCCGGCTGCATATAGTCATACTCATCCGGGATATCGAGGCAGATGATGCGTTTGCCTTTGAGGTGAGCACCATAGTCACGGGCCAGCTTGCGCTGGTGGGCTTTCTCCATCACCACGATATGCGTGGCCCACGCGAGCTGCTCACTTGAGAGATGGACATTGGCATCCGGCTTCATACCGGCAGAGTCCGTCTCGACATCGGGCCAGGTTGCAAAGACCTGCTCGGCGGTCGGGCTGCGCAGACGGTTTTGGCTACAGATGAACAGCAGACGTTTCAAATCATCTCCTTGCGACGGGCGATATCCGAGCGATTTTCCTTCACCTATGGTCTGCTTTGCTCACGCATGGCGTGTTCGATCTTCTGGTCGGTCTTGTACTGGCTCAAGGCATAGACGGCCCAGATGGCGGCAGGCAGCCAGCCGACCAGCGTGACTTGCAGGATCAGACACATCAGGCCCGCGACAGGACGGCCGATGGTAAAGAACAAGGCAAAAGGCAGGATCAGGGCCAGAATCAGACGCATTTTTGACACCCTCAGGATTCATGCTGTCAATCAAC
>JASLEL010000070.1 GCA_030151145.1 Aquirhabdus sp.
GACGATACGCCCTGATGATGGAGATTTGCCATACGGCCCACGCACAGCAGACGGTATGCACTGGATTGCACATTAAGTTCAATTTTAAAACTTGTCAATCTTTAAACCTTTTTAAATCCTGCTGTCTGCTCGACCAACCCGTCATCGGACCACATGGTTTATATTTACAATCAAAGGCATTGATCAGACTCATGCAAGACGTTCATACTGACATCTGCCTGATGTGCCACACGCACGAATGCGGAGGATAGTCGCCATGCCCATTCCTTTTTATCAGCTTGATGCTTTTACCGACCGTCGTTTTGGCGGCAATCCTGCCGCGGTGATGCTGCTCGATCATTTTTTGGATGATGCTACGCTACTCGCCATTGCAGCAGAAAACAATCTGTCCGAGACGGCTTTTCTTGTCCCGGATGACGCTGATTATCAGTTGCGCTGGTTTACCCCCAAAGTTGAAGTACCGCTCTGCGGTCATGCCACACTCGCCAGTGCGGCTGTCGTCATGGAGCGCCTCGAGCCCAACCGCAGTGCGGTCACTTTTCATACGGCCAGTGGCCCTTTGGGCGTGACACGCTCAGACGACGCGTATGTGCTGAACTTCCCTGCACGCCCATCCACCCTGACCATCCCGCCTGCCGGGCTTGCGGAAGCAATAGGTGTCACGCCATTGGCCGTCTATGTGAATGACTTTAACTACATGGCGATCCTCTCGCATGCCGACATCGTGCGTGCCCTGCACCCAGATATGGCCGGAATCAAGGCACTGGATCGACCGGGCGTGATTGTTACGGCAGTCGGTGAGGATACGCATGATATCGTCAGTCGTTATTTTGCACCTGCCAAAGGCATTGATGAAGACCCCGTGACTGGTGCGGCCCACTGCATGCTGACTCCCTACTGGTGCGCACGGCTGGGCAAAGATACCTTGCGCGCCTATCAAGCCTCGCGACGAGGTGGTGAACTTACTTGCCGTTTGATCGGAGATCGGGTCGAGCTGACCGGACAGTGTGTGTTTTATCTGGAGGGCACGGCAGAGTATTGATATGCCGTATAGGAGAAAATAAGAGACTCTACGGCAACTGTGCTGCTGATCCGGACGCCAACAACAGATCACTCTCATCCTTGAAATCCACGCCGGTCAGACCACGCTGCAAGGCCTGCTTGATCAGCCAGTGCAGCTTGAAGGCCGCCGCCGCATAGCCAAGCCCCTCGGGGCGGACGTTGGAGATACAATTTCGCTCGGCATCGTGACGGCCGACGATGGGCGTATAGGTGAGATAGATCCCCAGACTATCAGGTGAGCTTAAGCCCGGTCGCTCACCGATCAGCATCACCACGAGTCGAATCTTCAAGTGCGCGCCGATCTCATCAGCCAGCGCCACCCTCGCCTGAGTGGCGATCACCACAGGCGCCAGACGGTAGTGATCAGCCAGCATGGGCTTCAGCGCCTGCAACAGCGGCACCACATGCCGCTGTACCGCAAGGCTCGACAGCCCATCGCCCACCACAAATCCAAGGTCATAATCGATCTGACCGTGCTGTCGATCTGCCAAAACTACAGGATGATCAGACAACACCTCACCCAGCGCTAGCCGCCGCCCCAGATCGGGCCGCATCAGGTATTGCACGCGATCAGCGGCCTGACTGCACGTGATCAGCGTCGGCCAGTCACTCTCCTGTAACTGCTGGTGCAGTGCTGCCGTATCCAGCGGAGTATGGATGGCATCGCGTGCCTGCGCGTGAGCCAGACCAAAGTTGAGCACTTCGCGGCTCGGCAGCGCACTGCCCGCACGACCAAGTGCAATACGGGCGGAAGTGTATTGCCGCCAGTCCGACCAGCTGTCTGCTGGACTGGATGCTTGATCTGCACGATCTGCATCCGCAGGCATGATCTCTATGGTTTTGTTAACTGACATGACGCAGCCATCCTGCCGGGTCGAGATCAAGTGCATGTAATGCAGGACGGGACAAGGCTTGCAGCCGACCCACCTCATCCGTCATACCCATACGGGCAAGCCACGCGGTAAACTCAGGTGCCCTCGCTTTACCGAGTGTCTCACGGACAAAGAGCTGATCGTGAAATGACGTGCTCTGATAATTGAGCATGATGTCATCCGCACCCGGCACACCCATCATGAAATTCAATCCTGCCGCAGCCAGCAGCACGATCAGATTGTCCATATCGTCCTGATCCGCCTCGGCATGATTGGTATAGCAGATGTCACAGCCCATCGGCAGACCCAACAGCTTGCCGCAAAAATGATCCTCCAGCCCCGCCCGCGTGATCTGCTTGCCATCATACAAATACTCAGGCCCGATAAAGCCGACCACACTATTCACCAAAAGCGGCTGATAGCGCCTTGCTACGGCATAGGCACGCGCCTCACAGGTCTGCTGATCAACCCCATGATGGCTATTTGCGGACAAGGCACTGCCCTGACCGGTCTCAAAATACATCACGTTCTGCCCGCGTTGCCCGGCGAAATCCGCGCCGCGCTGCAGGGATAACGCCGCCGCATAGGCCTCATCCAGCAGTGCAAGTGATACGCCAAAGGAAGTATTCACCTGCTCGGTACCGCCAACGGACTGGAAAACCAGATCGATCGGCACGCCCTGATCCATCAGGCGCAGGGTATTAGTCACATGCGTCAGCACACAGGACTGCGTCGGAATCTCATGCTCACGGATCAAGGCGTCGAGCAGATGGGAGAGCTGTCCCAATACGGGCAGACTATCCGATGCAGGATTAATCCCAATCACCGCATCGCCTGCACCATAGAGCAGACCGTCCAAGGTCGATGCAGCAATGCCGCGCAGATCATCGGTCGGATGGTTGGGCTGCAGACGTACGGCAAGCGTACCGGGCAGCCCCAGCGTATTGCGGAAGCGGGTCACGACAGAGCATTTCGCTGCGACCGCGATCAGGTCCTGATTGCGCATCAGCTTGCTGACTGCTCCCACCATCTCAGGGGTCAGGCCGGGTGCCAGACGCTGCAGGGCTTGAGTATCGGCGGCATGACTTAGCAGCCAGTCGCGCAGGCTACCCACGGTCAGATGCGAGACTGGCACAAACGCCACTGGATCATGGCTGTCGAGGATCAGCCGTGTCACCTCATCCGACTCATAAGGAATCAGGGTTTCTTGCAGGAAAGTCTTGAGCGGTAGGTCGGCCAGCACATAGCGTGCCGCCATCCGCTCCAGTGAGGTGCGGGCAGCCAAACCAGCCAACACATCACCTGATCGTAACGGGCTGGCTTTGGCCAGCACCTCGCGCAGATCGGTAAAGCCATAGACCTGTCCAGCCAATGTAGTCTGATAGCGTGCCATGCGGAATGCTCCGTCTCAAGCTCTATACAGCATACTGCGAAATGCAGGCGGCTGTGCAATCGATATCTCGTTTGCCTGCACATGGCGTTCCAAATCACCTGATCTCCGGCTCTAATGATGACAAATGACGCACCACGGCATCTTCCTTGCTTGTATCAGTCTCAGACTCATGCTTTTAATCGCGATACGCACCACGATAGATCATTTGGAACCCCCATGCTCTCGGCTCTGATCCATTACATTGCGCACTTGCGCCCCGGCAAGCTGGTGCTCTGGTGCTACCTGATCTGGTATCTGGTGACGGTGTATTTTTATTTTGATCCCACACCGGTCCTGTGGCTGAACTCGCTCGGTATTAGCCTCGTGATCGGCAGCGGCCTCTTGCTCAGTGTCGGGACGTTTAGCCTCGCAGGGCTGAAAAG
>JASLEL010000106.1 GCA_030151145.1 Aquirhabdus sp.
CCTGATCATCGCTCGGCTTGCCATGCTGGATCAGGGTCACGGTAAAGAACTCGCGACCGATCATAATCGAAAGCGGACTTTCTTCATGGGAGAGCAGACGCTGCAGTTCCATCACGCCTTTGCGCGGGACGATGGCCTGAATGGAGGGACTGCCCTCCAGCTGGGCTTCTGTCTCAAGCAACGCCAGACGGTGACCATCGGTCGTCACGGTACGCAGCTTGCCTTCACCCGCTTCAAACAGCATCCCCGTGAGGTAGAAACGCACATCCTGTACCGCCATGGCAAATGCCGTCTTGTCGAGCAGACCTTTCAATGCGCGCTGGACAATACTCAGACGCGTGCCTTGCAGCTCGCTATTATCGCCAAAGCCGCTATTGAGCAATGGGAACTCTTCGGCGGGCAAGGTGCCGAGCATGAAACGGCTATTGCCGGATTTGAGCTGACAACGGCGATCATCAGCGACCGCGAGATCAATGATGGCCGCTTGCGGCAGGGATTTGCAGATATCCATCAGCTTGCGTGCCGACAGGGTCGTTGCCCCAGCTTCGATGCAGGCACCCGCTGGCAGCGGCAGAATCGCGACCAGCTCTACCTCCAGATCCGATGCAGTCAGCGTCAGTCGATCTGGGGTCACTTCGATTTTTAGATTGGAGAGGATCGGCAAGGTATGGCGACGCTCGACGGCGCTCGATACTTGTGACAGTGCTCTTAAAAACAGATCCTTAGTAATTTTAAGCTTCATAATCCGATCACGCTCTCAAGATTTAAAGATAAATAAATCGTTGACCTGCAGGATCGACATCCATCTCTGCAGTATCATCGTTAATAATTTCAAAGCATTACACTAAAACTAGGCTTTACGTAAAACAGCGCTTTACATAAAACAGGCTTTCGAGGTCTACAGCCATAGTAGACCCGGTCGCATGGACAACCCGAATCACCGTCACTACACGTGCACAAAAAATCAGCCCTGCAGCATCCGTGATAAATTCTTATAATCCGCTGCAAAAGCCGGGTCAGTCTGACACAGCTCCTGCACTTTTTCACAGGCATGCATCACCGTGGTGTGATCACGCTTGCCAAATGCCTGACCAATATCAGGAAAACTGTCACCGGTCAATTCACGTGACAGTCCCATCGCGATCTGACGTGGTCGCACATAGATGCGCGTCCGCTTGGAGCCAACCAGCTCACGCAAAGGGATACGGAAATACTCCGCCACGACCTTCTGGATATTCTCGACACTGACCTGACGTGCTCGGATCGAGATTTGATCCTTGAGCGCTTCTTTGATGATGTCGATGGTGATGTCCACGCCTTTAAAACGGGCGGTGGCGATCACCTTGTTCAGCGCACCCTCAAGCTCACGCACATTGGCCTGCACCTGCTGGGCAATAAACAGCGCACAGTTACGCGGCAGTTCATACTCACTGGACTTGGCCTTGCGCAAAAGAATATCTACGCGGTTTTCCAGCTCAGGTGGCTCGACCGCAATCGACAAGCCCCACGAGAAACGCGACACCAGCCGCGAATCCATCTCGGTAATCTCTTTAGGATAACGGTCCGAGGTCAGAATAATCTGCTTGGATTCGGTTAACAACTCGTTAAATGTATTAAAAAACTCTTCGAGACTGGCCTGCTTGCCCGCCAGAAACTGAATGTCATCGACCAGCAAAAGATCCAGTGTACGACAGTCTTTTTTAAATTTATCAATACGTTGCTGCTGAAGCGCAGTCACAAAACCCGAGACGAACTGCTCGGAGGTCATATACATGACCTTGGCATTGGGGCTCTTATCCAAGACTGCATGACCGACAGCCTGCATCAGATGAGTTTTGCCCAGACCAGTTGCACCATAGAGAAACAGGGGATTATGCCGCGAGTCCCCCAGATGACCGACCACAGTCTTACAGGTCTCAAAAGCCATCTTGTTGGTCGGACCTTCGACGAATTCCTGAAAAATATAATTCTTGTTTAAGGTACGACGGACCTGTTCCGGCTGGGTATTAAAAGAGCTCTGCGTGCTGATTTCGGCTTCATTGAGCTGTGGCAGCTCCTGGGAGACCACATCGAGGGGTTCTGCGCTTAAACGGTGTTTTTGCAGGCCTGCCGTGTGCTTTTTATTGTCGAATTTGACCTGCACATCCTGCAGCCCACCGCGACTGTATTCATAAGCCAGCTCGCGAATACGCGGCAGGAAATTCTGCGTCACATGCGAGACAAAGTACGCGTTCGGTGTATAGAGAAACAGCGTGTTGCCCTGCTCCTCGGCAATCAGCGGCCGAATCCATAGCGTAAACAAATTGTCTGCGACTTCTTGACGTAATGCTTCAAGACAATCCGTCCACACCATGAATTTCCCCAAAACCATAACAGTACAAATAATTAAAATAAATCAATGATATAAAATAAATAATCTGTGCATCAACGCAGATATCTAATTCCAATCATACATTTATCCTTGTTCAGCCCGCATGCGCAATGGCCCACATCACCAGTACGACAACACCCACACTACAGACGCGCCACAACAAAAAAACGAAAAAAAAAAGCCTAGGCCACAACGCCTGATTCAGGATCAAAAACGCAATCTGCTTGCTTGCCGATCTTGTCAGACAATGCAAAGAAGATGCCTTGTTTTGACCACCTGTTCAAGGTTGTCGCACATCAAAAGAAGCAAAATGAACAATCATTTTAGCCAATCAAGCAGACGCTGTCATTGCTTTTCATAGCCAGTTAGAGCCACTTGTCCGGCTGTAGGGCGTTATTTTTTCCCTGAGGGCATAGGTTGGGTTCAGTTTCGACCTCAGACACAACAGATGAGGGGTCCAAAGGCTAAACACGAGCTGATGTTGGGCATTATACCCAGATTACCTGTGGATAACTACTGTGGAAAAGATTGTGCTTAATTCTGTGGATAGTTTTGAACCCCGACTTATCCACATCTCATCCACACTTAGCACACAGCCTCAAACACACCTTATTTTTTTGAATTATAAATATTTTTATGGCTTATCCACAGATTTCTGGGGACATAATAATAATATATCCCAAACCAAAAAAATAAAATCAAAAGCAGAATTGCACAATTTCCTGTGGATAACTTTCTGCTTATCGTCACGCATTAAAGCATGTTTTGCTATGAAAAACGAATTTTTACAGCAGCTTATCCCTGTGCATAAGGATTTTCAGTATTGTCTGTCAGTGCATTGACAAAGAAAGTAATCGTCTATACAATCCCGCTCCTGTTTTTGGATTTATTGGTTTAAACCCATCATGAAACGTACATTCCAACCTAGTACCCTGAAGCGTGCACGCGTACACGGTTTCCGTGCTCGCATGGCAACCAAAAACGGTCGTGCAGTGCTTGCCCGTCGCCGTGCTAAAGGCCGTCATCGTCTGACTGTCTGATCCGACTGACTGCTTTATACTCTTTATATAAGATATAAGCAGATAAGTCTGGATGAGTATTCGCAGGTGGTTTTAACAGTCTTTAAGATCGTTTAAACCCTGTAAGTGAAATCATTGATCATGATTAGCATGGCAGCTAACGCTGCTCTTTCTGGAATTGTTCAGAAAAGCTAATCGTTATCCTGCAGACACCGACGAGCGAATATGCAAAGCGCCGACTAAAAAACAAGTATGATATTGCGTCATACTTGTTTTTTGCATGTCTGGTCTTTTTAGCGGATTCGCGAAGCGCGACGAATACACATCCTGCCATGACTGATCACCACGAGGCTTGCCCAGATGCAGAGCGATCTTCGGTTGACCTATACCTTCCCTGCCGAACGCCGTTTGCTGCGCGCGTCCGAATTTAAGGCGGTATTTGATCACGCCGTATACAAGGTCCACCAGAGCGGATTTATGCTGCTGGCGATCCCGCTTGAGACGGCGCCACGTCTGGGTCTGGTGATTGCCAAGCGCAAAATCCGTCGTGCCCATGAGCGCAATCGGGTCAAGCGTTTGGCGCGTGAGAGTTTTCGTCTGCACCAGCATCGTCTGCCGCCGCTCGATATCGTGCTGATGGCCAAAGCCGATGCGCAAGTGTTGTCTAATGAAGAGCTGCACCAGCAATTGCAGGTGGCATGGCAACAATTGGGCAAGCGTTTTGCAAGACAAGCCTCAGGTACACCACCGACGGCCAAACAAGTGGCAGGAAAAACTCAGGATTTGTCGACAAATGCGGTCAATAAATCGACAGGGGCGGCCTCGTGAAGGCCTTCCTGCGCTGGCTGATCCGGGCATATCAACTGCTGCTTAGCCCGCTGTTGGGACCGCGTTGTCGTTTTTATCCGAGTTGCTCAAGTTATGCCCTTGAAGCACTGCAGGTGCATGCGCTGCCGCAGGCATTGTGGCTGATCAGCCGGCGTTTGGCGCGTTGTCAGCCGTGGGGCGGCTCGGGCTATGACCCGGTACCCCCGAAGAGCGGCTCAGGCAATGATTCAGACCACGACTCCGATCATGCCAGCCTGCGACAAAAATATCCTGACTCGCTTGTGATCGGCTTGCATGAGCCCCATACAAGCGAATGTCGTGCCTGTGCGGCCCGTATGCGCAAGCTTGTGCTGGCCGCGCAAATCCGTCACAGAAAACTCAGATTTACACCGTATACTAGTCCGCTGCCCCGTATCTCGCTGCTGTTAACCTGCGGCTATGGGCTTCGTGATTACACAATTTCATAATCTCCTTGGGGAATAACATGCAGAAGTGGGCCAAATACCTCGTCCTGCTGGGAATGTTTGTGACTGCATATATGCTGGTACTGGCATGGCAGAAAGACTATGGGCATGCTGCCGCTACGGCGACACCCGTGCAGGCCGGTCCAGTGGCATCGACCGCCAGTGATGTACCGACTGCTGCCGCATCGAATCCTGTCAATGCCGATGTCCCCCCTGTCGCTGCCGCCAAACCCGCGCCAGTCACATCTGCGCCTGCGCAACCTCAAGGCCTGATTACCCTGCAGAACGATCTGTATCGTCTGACTGTTGATCCGAAGGGCGGTGATGTGGTGCGTGCCGAGCTGCTCAGCCATCTGAATGCCGGGGATAATCCACAGCCGTTCGTGCTGCTCGAAGACGACGCTACTCGCGTGTTTGTTGCACAGTCGGGTCTGGTCGGTGCCGATGGTCCTGATGCTGCCGCAGCCGGACGCCCGCTCTACAAGACCTCACAAAACAGCTATACGCTGGCACAGGGCCAGCAGACGCTGGATGTACCGCTGACCTTTGATGCCCCAAATGGTGTGCAGATCATCAAGCACTTCATCCTGACCCAAGGCAAATATCCGCTCCAGGTCAGCTATCAGATCATCAACGGCAGCAAAGCAGTCTGGCATGGTCAGATGTATGGTCAGGTCAAGCGTGATAATTCACCAGATCCAAGCAAGGCCACACAGGGCTTCATGGGTCTGTCGACCTTTATGGGCGGCGTCTGGGGTACTCCGGATCATCCGTACAACAAACTCGCCTTGGGTAAATTCCAGAGCGATGCACTGAATACCAGCGCCAAAGGTAGCTGGGCCGGCATGATGCAGCATTATTTCCTGGCGGCATGGATTCCCGATCACAACAGCGATGCAGTACTGACGACGCGTGTCAGTGGCAACAACAACTTCATTGGCTTCACCACACCCGTGGTTGCCATTGCACCGGGGACTCAGGCAACGCTGAATGCCACGCTGTATACCGGTCCTAAAGTACAGGACAACCTGAAGCCACTGGCGACCGGTCTTGAACAGACCGTCGACTATGGCTGGACCTGGCCGATTGCTCAGGTGCTGTTCGTGGGTCTGAAAACCATCCATGGTTTCCTCGGCAACTGGGGCTGGTCGATCATCGTGCTGACCCTGCTGGTCAAGCTGGTGCTGTTCCCGCTGTCGGCCAAGAGCTATCGCTCAATGGCCAAGATGCGTGTCATCGCACCCGAAATGCAGCGTTTAAAAGAAACCTATGGCGAAGACCGTATGCGTTTCTCGCAAGAGATGATGACGCTGTATCGCAAAGAAGGTGTCAATCCGTTGTCGGGCTGTCTGCCGATCCTGCTGCAGATGCCGATCTTCATGTCGCTGTATTTCGTCTTCATGGAGAGTGTCGAGCTGCGTAATGCACCCTGGATTGGCTGGATCACCGACCTGTCGTCGATGGATCACTGGTTTGTGTTGCCGGTGCTGATGGGTATATCGCAATTCGTCCAGCAGAAGCTGAACCCGCAGCCAGCCGATCCGATGCAGGCCAAGATGATGACCCTGATGCCGATCGTCTTTACCGTCTTCATGCTCTGGTTCCCGTCTGGCCTTGTGCTGTACTGGACGGTGAATAACGTGCTGTCGATCATCCAACAGCGCTTTATTAACTATCAGATCGAGAAATCGTTCCAGAAAGCGAAACCAGAAAGTAACTGAAGCTGTAAATCGCTACGTGTCCCAATGAGATGCGGTAGTGAAATCAAAAAGCCCTTGCCGATATGAATCGACAAGGGCTTTTTTTCGTTTGCTTGAGTGGTTAAATCTGGCTTGTGCCGATGAGCCATCTTATTCACTGGTCTTTGTGTATCCGTGACGGACACCTGCGGTCGGGCTTTGAGCGAGAGGCCGATTTCCTTGCGATGAGAATCAATGCGCTTAAGCGTTTAGCATCCGCAGTCAGGCATTGATCGACAAGATCGCCGGTCATAGGTTTTTGGTATTATCTGATGTGCAGCAATCGCTGGCCTTGCGTTGGACTGATGTCACGCAACTAGACGTTGATCTGGATGAACCAGAGGGGGAATGGGCTTAGCATGTCAATGAAGCAAGCGGATCGAGTACGGCAAGCATCAGCTTGATGAATGCTCTGAATTGCGTGTATATGGCGCTGGATGATCAAGACTGACAATGCGTAGCCGTGAGCGATTAGCCATGCGCCGCATAGGTGGTCGGAGTGATCTGATGTTCCTCAGCTTGTACAAAGCGATTACGGCCCTGTGCCTTGGCATGGTAGAGCGCGTGATCGACGGTTTTGATAAAGTCGATCGGCTTCTGGTTGATTTCCGGGATGATCGTGCCTACGCCGATACTCACCGTCACGTGCGGGGAAATCTTGCTCTTGGGGTGCGGGATGCCCAGATGGCTGATGGTCGTAAGCAGGCGCTGAGCCTGAATGATGGCCTCCTGCGCGTCTGTCATGGCAAACAGCAGTACAAACTCTTCACCGCCATAGCGGGCCGCCAGATCGCCACTACGTCCGGCCATACTGTCGATCCCATCGGCAATGCGTTTCAAGCAGTGATCGCCTTCGATATGACCCAGCGAATCATTATAGTCTTTGAAATAATCGACATCGATCATGAGGATGGTGAGCGGTGTCAGATGGCGCGTGGCGCGATCCCACTCTTTTTGCAGCACCTCATCCAGATAACGGCGATTGGCCAGCCCCGTGAGTGAATCCTGCTGGGACAGCGCCTCCAATTGGCGAGCCTGTATATCCGTCAGCATGCTCTGCAGATAGTTCTGGCGATGACGATGGTCGGTGGCAAACGCAAGGCTCATGCCCAAGAGACTGCTGAAAGTATAGGTGCGGTTTAAGAGCGTCCAGTCGATATGATAATGCATTGATTTGGTGGCCAAGATCGCAATCAAACCACCAGACCAGCCGGCAATACAGGCCGTATAAAACCGCATGCCGACAAAGCCGTAGATAATCACTACCGCATACATCATCGCGGCATGGTAGAGAATGCGGCTTTCGCCATAAGCCAGCACCACGATGATGTAGAAGGTGATGGCGACGGCCAATGCCGAGCCTATGCAGACATAAAATTCAAACCAGCGCGCCAGCACTTTGAATAGGGAAAGCACCCAAGCAGTAAAGATGATGACCCATACCCAAGGATAGAGGGATAACCAAGTCCGCACCTGTGACTGTGGCAAAATCTGATAAATACCGAGTGACAGCAGTAAACACAGCATCAGCGTGATCATGCCGCGCAGACGAAACTCATGCGCGGCTTCTAATTGATATTTTTCGCGATAAGGACGTTCAAAGGCACGAGGAAACTGAAGCAGATATTTATGGCTATGCATCAGCCGAGTGATTTTTTCGTGTTGAATCAGATTTTCGTCATCCAACTTCATGCCTAATCCTTGCAAGAATGCTTGCGCATCCATTTATTCATTGTTATTAATCCTATGCATGTACTTAGTATAGCCATTCCGCAGCCTTGTAGCGCTGAATCTTGTGACGAATTGTGTGTTTTTATTACAAAAAGCAAGTCACTTAGTCGGCAAAAAAGACAGGCTGGTAGATGACATAAGCATATACAGGTTTTTAAAGCCAATTATAGCTCCACAATATATCCATCTATATGACGAAATATGGCGTTATGCTGCAGTGAATTTTATCGTGATAATAGGTATGCAATATGAATACCTGAGTTTGATGGCGGTTTTAGATGTCTAAGCTGATCTTTGGTTTAGACGAGGCTTTTTTCATGCGCTCAGATCCTGCGTATAGATCATGCGCTTAGATTACGAAACGGGATTGATGTTGCCACTCGCTTGGGGCGGTTGCAGATCAAAGGCTGAATGCAAGGAATGACATACCCAAATGAATAAGATGAGTGAGCTGCATGAGTGACGAGTCGAAAGCCCGCAATCCATTGGCCCAGCCGGTGCAGATGCGCATCCGTATCCTGCATGGTGATGAGATCGCGATGGGACCCGGCAAGGCTGATCTGCTGGAGGAGATTATCCGCACAGGCTCGATCTCGCAGGCCGCCAAATGTCTGCATATGAGCTATCGGCGGGCATGGCTGCTGATTGCCACCATGAACCAGTGCTTTGGGCAGCCTGTAGTCGTGACCAAAACCGGCGGCAGTCATGGCGGTGGTGCCCAGGTGACGCCACTGGGCGAGCGTGCGCTGCAGTTATTCCGGCAGATGGAGCAGGTGGCGCATGCGTCACTGCGTGATCTGCATGCAGAGATGACGACGCTGCTGGCGGCCCCAGATCAGCATGAGCAATAACCCATGCTGATCGGTGCTCAGATTTGCCGTGATCAGTGGATCGGGCTAAATCCATAGTGGCGGAAGATCGCCTGCGCATCGGGGCTGCTCAGATAATTCAGAAACGCCGCCGCTGTTTTTGAGCTGTCGGGCAGCAACGCGGCGGGATAGATGATCGGATCATGCGATGCGGCCGGGAATTCAGCGATGATGCGCACCACTTTGCTGATCTCGGCATCGGTTTTGTATACGACCCCCAGATCACATTCACCGCGCTCGACAAAGGACAGGGATGCCCGCACATCCTGAGTCGCCACCACATGGCTCTGCAGATCCGGCCACAAGCCGAGCTTGGTGAATGCCTGCTTGCCATAGATCCCTGCAGGCACGCTATCCGGCGTCCCCATACACAGATGACCCTGAAAGCTCTTGGCCCATGGTGCCGAAGGCGCTAATGCGACTGTGCGTGCAGGTGCGGCGATTGGACTGATCAGGACCAGTGTATTACCCAACAGATTGATCCGGCTCTTTGCATCGATCAGATTTTTGTTTTGCAGATAATCCATCCATTGCTGGTCGGCAGAGACAAAGACGGCTGCAGGTGCCCCCTGCTCGATCTGTTTGGCGAGCAAAGATGACGATGCGAAGGAATAATTAACCTTATCGCCGGGGCGGCTGGTTTCAAAGACTTTGGCGATATCTGTCAGGGCATTGTTGAGACTGGCTGCGGCAAAGACGGTGATGGTTTCGGCATGAGCGGCCGATGTGAGCAGGGCGCTCATGCCAAGGCAGAGTGCGGAGAGGCGTGGGGAGCGGAACAGAGCGACAGCCATGACAGAATCCAGAGGGTCAGTATTGCACGTAATATATGTAAAAATATAACGCAAGGCAATTCATGTCTGGCTGAGTTTGACTGTGCTAAAAAATAGTACTGAGAATCAAGCTGGGTGCTGTGAGCAAAGGGCGCTGAATGAACCGGAGCAAGAGCCTAAATAGGCTACCGAATGGGCTGGGCAGGCGAGATTCGCCGATGGCGGCGGTGTGATCGGTGCACTGATATACATCGATCAAGTGCATTGAAACATGGCTAAATAAATCTGATGTTTTCCAAGTAGCGTCATGCTAAATGCCGTCCTAGCTTTCTGTATCATACAAAGCTTGGAAAACGAAGGTAGCTTACCCATTTGTAATGACAAATACATGACAAAATTTAAGTTAAGTAATTCATAATAAATGATTAATCAATGAAATATGCTTAGCGCGTCACAGTTTCACTGTCGTTTTTGGCTGACATGAAAAATGCACATCAGGCCGTGAAAAAAATCATCCAATCGACAGTCCGAGGGCAGCATTTGGCTTGCCCCCGGCTGATTTGCTGAATTTGGTAAATCAGGCAGATGTGTCTTTAAATACCGCGTTTGACACCCCAGGCAAACAGGCGCTGATAGCCACCCGGGAATAACCGTTGCAGACCATCGACGGCATAGGCTTCTGGTCCGATCAGCACACGACGTTTATTGGCTTTTACACCATCCAGAATGATCTGGGCCGCTTTGACCGCCGGGATGCGCATCACTTTGTCGGCGGTTGCCTTGGATTTTTTGGCATCCATACCCAGCGCTGACAGATCACTCGACATCTCGGCAGTATGGGCGATATTGGTCTTGATGCCACCGGGATGTACGCAGGTGGCACTGACGCCGCAGCCTTCCAGATCCAGCTCCTGACGCAAGGACTCCGTAAAGCCGCGTACGGCAAACTTACTGGCGTTATACGCGCTCTGTGTGGGCTGTGCAGTCAGGCCAAAGATACTGGAGGTATTGATGATATGGCCTTCGCCGCTCTGCTTCAGGTACGGCAGGAAGGCTTTGGTACCATAGATCACGCCCCAGAAGTTCACCGCCATCATGCGTTCATAGTCGTTGATGCTATGTGCTGATACCGTATTTGACATCGCGATACCGGCATTGTTAAAGATCAGGTTGACCTTGCCATGCTCGCGCTGCACCTTGTCTGCCCACGCATAGACCGCTGCCTGATCGGCGGTATTGACGATATCGGCGGTGACTTTGACTGGATAGGTGGCCAAGAGCTGAACTGTCTCATCCAGCCCTTTTTGATTGATGTCGCTGATCGCGACATGGCAGCCTGCCTGTGCCAAGAGGACCGCCAGTTGCTGCCCCATGCCTGAACCTGCGCCGGTGATCGCAGCGACTTTATTGCTAAACGTTTTCATCATGTCTACTCAAGTATTGCTTCATGCATCGTTATGCTTAAGATCCCGTGGTGATGGGATCAGGTGAATGGAAAATGAACAACCGTGATAGTATATTTGACAATATATATTGTCAATATTGTGCATACAGATTCTCATGCAATGGCGTCATATGCCTGACGAGTTTGGATCGATTCGCAAATCCCCTCTAGGCGGCATCAGGAAAAATGCGCTACATTGCGCAGGACTAAAACAAGAATATCCATGTGTTTTCTTACGCTCATCGCCACAAAGGATGGTTCGCCACAGGAGATCTGCCATGTCATCAGCGCTGTTTAGCACCGAGATTGACCAGAATGCCCCACTGTTTAAGGGTCGTGCCATCGACTGGGTGCTGTTTGCACTGGCGATGCTGTCGCTGGGCCTTTTGGTCTGGCAGAACTTTGCGCATGTCAGTAAGCAGGAACTAGAGATCATCCGATATACGGATATCGGCGTATGTATCATTTTCGGGGGGGAGTTTTTCCTGCGCTTTTATGAAGCCGGGTTTACCTGGCAATATCTGCGTCGTAACTGGTATGCCGTCCTCGGTTTTATTCCGGTTTCCTTATCCTACCTGCACCATTATCCGTGGATTCGACTGTTTCTGATTCTGGTGCGTCTGGGTCGGGCGATTGACCGGATTTTGGGCGAAGGCTTTACCCTGCGTCTGCTCACGCGCGTCAAGGATCGCGTGATCAATGCGATCTCCGGCATCGTCACCATTATCGTGCTGGATCGTGTCGCCGATGTGCTGGTGCAGGGCACCTATACGGAGAACATCGCCCGGGCTCTGGCATCTGAGGAGGCGCAACTGCGCCAGATGGTACTGGAGAAGCTTAAATCCGACCCGCAGACCGGCAAGCTGTCGTGGGTGCCGTATCACGACGAGATCGTGCAGAACGTCATCACCACGATCCTGCGCGTGACCGAGAGCATCCTGCAGGACAAGCGCACAGATGAACTGGTCGCCAATATGCTCCGTGTCAACATCGATCAGCTGCGTGAGGCCATCGAGGTGCAGGAAGACGAGCGCAAGGAGCAGCAGGCGGCCCGTCGGCACTATGTACATCAGAAGCATTCTGAAGAATAAAAAATACACAGATTGACCCGATTTGATCAAAGATACATGATTTTTTAAAGACCGTCTTTATGGCTTATTTTTCATCATGTTAGCACTTTTGATCATCGGGTCAGACTTAACTGCATCCGAATAATCTGCATGAAAGACCGGATAATCACCACATTCGGCTGCGCCATCCATCCGATCTTCATTTTGACTACACGCCGTGACATTTGCTCACACTACACATGTCAACAAAATCATGAGTGCCCTCGTTAATAGGAATGTAGCCACTGCTACATCAACTGTGTCACGCACAACAACCGCCTATCGGAGCACTATCATGTCGAAGCAACTGAACAAAATCATTCTGGGTACCCTTTTCACTGCCATGATCGGCGCAACTGCCACCAGCGTCATGGCCGAAACCAAATGGCAGGCCCATCATCCACGTCGTGCCGAAGTGAACCATCGCCTCGCCAATCAGGATCGTCGTATCCATAACGAAGTAAAAGAAGGCGAAATGTCGCATGCCCGCGCCGGTCAACTGCATCGCGAAGATCGTGGTATCCGTCAGGAAGAGCGCGACATGGCGCATCAGAATGGCGGACACATCACTAAGCCTGAGCAAAAAGTGCTGAATCAGCAAGAGAACAAAGTCAGCCGTCAGATTGGTCAATAAGACCCGCTGGTGATCCTTGGGCGTGTGGTGCTTCCCGACTGCATCACGCGCTCAAAAACCAACCCCATCTGTCCAAGCCCATGTGTCATGCCGGCTGGACACGGAAGCATTTCATAGATCGACGTTTTTACATGAAGACTGCATACCGTAGCGCTTCATACATCACGGCTTAACACATCAGCGTCAGTATCGCGGTCAGGAGTAGGATGCGATGAGGAACACCATGCGAAACCGGATCAATTCGACGCGCCGTCGGCAAATCTATCTGCTGGGTCTTGCAGGTGTGCTTTGTGCTGCAGAAGCGCAGGCCTATGCACCTAATCAAACCATGGATGAGGCGACGGCCCGTGCCATGCTAAACCGCTTTGGCTTTGGTGCTGACAGTCGCAGTCTTGCACAGGCCATGCATGAAACGCCTGAGCAATATGTGCGCGATGCCATCACGGGTGATAGCCCTTTGCCTGCCCCCATCATCAGCCAGATTGAGCAACTGCCCACATCGCAGCCAGTCGATCAGGTCTGGAGCCAGTATGGCCCGGGCGGCAGTCAGCGGCAGGAACTCAAAGCCCTGCGTCAGGCTGTCGCAAACCAGACTGCGGCAAATCAGACCGCATCCAGCCCTGCCTCCACGCCTGCGGCAACTGCCGCCACCGATCCTGATGTACTCGCCCGCCAGATGCAGCAGCAGGCGATCCAAAAAGCGCAGAACGAGTACCTGAATGCCGCCATCAAGTCGCGCATGCTCGCCATGGCGAACTCGAGCAATCAGGGTCATGAGTCGCTGCTGACCTTCTGGCTGAATCATTTCTCCATCTACGGACCTAAAGACACCGACCGTCTGCTCGCCATGGACTATGCACGGGCACTGGAAGCCGCGATGAAGGCTGATACCTTTGAAGCTCTGCTTAAAGCGAGCTTTTACCATGCCGCCATGCAGGTGTATCTGGATAACGCCCAGTCTACCTCGCCGCAGTCTACCATCGGCTATACCGCCGCCCTGAAAGGCAAAAATATAGGCATCAATGAAAACCTCGCACGCGAGCTGATGGAGCTACATACGCTCGGCGTCGATGGCGGCTACAGCCAGACCGATGTGCAGGAGCTGGCGCGCATCATTACCGGTGCAGGCGTATATAACGTGCAGATGCAGGACAAGAATCTCAAAGCTGCCGGCGCCACGCGTCGCGGTCTGTTCTTGTTTGATCCGCGTCGTCATGACTTCGGCACCAAGATGTTCTTGGGTCAGGTGTTCCCGGCGGGGCAAGGTTTGGATGAGATCGACCGCGCCTTGCATCTCCTTGCGACTCATCCGGCGACTGCCCATCACATCGCCTTTAAGCTCGCCCGTCAGTATCTGGCGGATGATCCACCACAGGCTTTGGTCAATGCCATGAGCGCGGCGTACCTGAAGAGCGGCGGCAAGATCTCCGCGACTTTGCAGCCTTTGCTGGCCTCGCCTGAATTTGCTGCGTCTTTACAGCATCCGGCCAAGTTTAAAGACCCGCTGTCCTATATGCTCTCTGCCACACGTGCTGCCTGCGCAGGCGAGCCGATCGGCAATGCCAATTTCCTTGCCAATACCGCCCGTGACATGGGCGAGGCGCCCTTTATGCAGACGACCCCGAATGGCTATGGTGCGACCGAGGCTGACTGGCTGTCACCGGTCAGCATGGCGCAGCGGACGCGCTTGGCGCAGGGTCTGGCGACGGGACGCGCACCTGTCGTCGCTGCCCCCGTCACGTCATCCGCGCCCAATGACAGCGGTGTGATGGCACCGAATCCGGCGGGCAATATGTCGCCGCCCTCTTCGGTCATCAGCAAAGGCATTGGCTGTAGCCCTAATCTGCCACTGATCACACGTCTGGTCGGACCGCTGTCCAGTCAGACCGCAGCGGCTGCAAATGGCCTGTCACCACAGGACCATATGGCCCTGCTGCTCGCCAGTCCCGAGTTTATGAAGCGCTGATGTTGAGCGCGTTTTTTTAATGCACACGTTTTGAATACGGGCTTTCTTATGAACGGTTGCGTTCTTTTAAGGCAAAGCCGCGATGGAGCACCATCATGATGAATCGTCGTTTGTTTTTACAGAGTCTCGCTGCGGGCGCCGCCGTCACCAGCTTGGGTGCAGGCTTAGGTGTTCGCCAGGCACTGGCGTTTGAGACACCCAATCAGGGCAATCATGGCCGCATGATCGTGATCTTCCTGCGCGGAGGACTCGATGGCCTGTATGCTTTCGCGCCCGTGGCTGATCCGCGTCTCGCCACGCTGCGCCCGACCATTGCCAAGACTGTACTCGCCACAGGCATCGCGCTACCCGGCAGCGGCTTTGCGGCTCATCCCGCCTGCAGTGGTCTCGTCGATCTGTATAAGGGTGGCGAGCTCAGCTTTGCGCCCTGTGCGGGGACCGTGGACAAGAGCCGCAGCCACTTTCAGGCGCAGGACCTCTTTGAGCTCGGGACGGGTCAGTTCCACGGGGATATCGGCTTTATGGCGCGTACCGCACGCGTCTTGGGCGGGTCGGGGACTGCGGTGAGCTTTACGCAGGAGATTCCTTTGAGCTTTCAGGGCTTGGGAGAGCCGCCACAGATCGCACCGCTGACCGGCAGTGGTCTCAAGATGCCCGGTGGTGCGCTACAGCAGGCGCTACTTGCGGCCCACCGCAATGAGCCGACTGGCGAATCGCTACAGCAGGCCATCACCACCCAGAGCGAGATCGATGCCAGTATGGGCATGGAGCCGAATGCCTCGCGTAACGCTGCTGCGGTCAATGGCTTCCCCAAAGTCGCGCAGCAGATGGGGCGTTTCCTTGCGGCCAATCCTTCTTTAAACCTCGCCTTCCTCGATCTCGGTGGCTTTGATACCCATATCGGTGAGGACAATGTGCTTAGCCGATCATTGCAGAATTTCTCGCAAGGCATCACAACGCTCAAGGACTCCCTCGGGCCCACAGAATGGGCACGAACGCGTGTGGTGGTGATGAGCGAGTTTGGTCGTACCGTGCGTGAGAATGGCACACAAGGCACCGATCATGGTCATGGGGGCTTGGCGCTCTTGGCTGGCGGGAGCATTCACGGTGGCAAGATGCTGGGTGATTTCCATGGTCTGGCTGATAATGCCCTGAACGAAAACCGCGATCTGCCGGTCTCGCTCGATTGGCGCAAGCTGCTGGGTGATACCATGCATAGCAGCTTTGATCTGAATAAGGGTCAGTTGGCACAGGTCTTCCCCGGCTATAGCGTTTGATATTGCGATTAACGCAAGACATAAAAAAACCGCAGATCATGGTCTGCGGTTTTTTTTGCATTTCAACGGTGCTTAGTGGGCACGCAGCGCCGCCAGAATCTTCTGATGTAGCCCACCAAAGCCGCCGTTGGACATGATCACGACCACATCATCGGCCTTGGCCTCGGTCACGATGCGCTGCACGATGGCGTCCAAGTCACCGGCAACGATGGCTTTGTTCTTGGCGGCGGTCGCGACGGGCCCCAGATCCCAATCCAGACCCGCAGGCTGATACCAGATCACCTCGTCAGCGAGGACTGCCGAGTCGGCCAGTTGCGACTTGAAGTTGCCCATACGCATGGTGTTCGAGCGCGGCTCAATGATGGCCCACAGACGACGACTGCCGATCTTCTTGCGGATACCGTCCAGCGTGGTCGCAATCGCGGTCGGGTGATGCGCGAAGTCATCATAGACATCGATCCCATGAACGGTCCCGAGCAGCTCCATGCGACGCTTGACCCCACCGAAGTTCGACAGCGCCTGCGCGGCAACCGCTGGCAGGATGCCGATATGCTCGACGGCCGCAATCGCAGCGATCCCGTTCGCCACGCTATGCAGGCCAGTCATGGACCAGTTGACCACACCGACTTTCTGCCCCGCCTGATAGACCGTGTAGTGACTGCCGTCCGCCGACTCCAGCACGGCTTGCCATGCGACATCGGCCTTCACGTCGCTATGTGAGTTGACGATCTGCGTCTTGGCGACCGGCGTCCAGCAGCCCATGGCGAGTACCTGCGCCAGTGATTCGACGCCATCGGGCAGCACGATACGACCGCTCTGCGGGATGGTGCGCACGAGATGATGAAACTGCCGTTGGATCGCCGCCAGATCATCAAAGATATCGGCATGATCGAATTCAAGATTATTCAGGATCACGGTGCGCGGGTGGTAATGGACAAACTTCGAGCGCTTGTCAAAGAAGGCTGAGTCGTACTCGTCGGCCTCAACCACAAAGTAACTCGGCTGGGCCGGATCATCCGAGCCACCCAGGCGCGCACTATGGCTAAAGCCCAGCGGGACACCGCCGATCAGGAAGCCCGGATTGAGTCCCGCCTGATCCAGTATCCATGCCAGCATGGTGGTGGTAGTGGTCTTGCCGTGGGTCCCGGCCACCGCCAGCACATGGCGATGCGGCAGGATATAGTCGGCAAGGAACGCCGGACCCGAGGTGTATTTCAGACCTGCATCCAGCATGTATTCGACCGCCGGGATGCCGCGTTTCATGGCATTGCCCACGATCACCACATCGGGATGCGGCTGCAAGTGACTGGCATCATAGCCCTGCATAAAGGCAATGCCGGCATTCTCAAGCTGGGTTGACATCGGCGGATAGACGTTCTGGTCGGAGCCGGTCACCGTATGGCCTAAATCACGCGCCAAGAGCGCAAGGGAACCCATGAATGTACCGCCGATGCCCAAAATATGCACATGCATAACCGCGCCTTCCTTAAACCGTGTCCATGATTCTCCGGCACACCGAAGATATGCGCGGAGAGACTACAAAATAGAGGTGTATGGACGCCCTGATCGATGCTTAAAACAGGGGTCCGAATGGGGACCCAGTGTAGCAGTTTCACCGAAGTGGGTTTAACGAAAATGCACGCTTTTTGTATGATTCATGCGGTATGGCGCTTGAATCCGCTTAGAATAGCGGCGCTTAAATTTTTTTATGAAACCTTTAATCCAGTCCGGATCGTGCCGTTTTGTGCACCCATCTGATCGGAGCGTGTATGCCGAGCCTGTTGCCCATCTTCTTGTTATTCCTGTCCAACACCTTTATGACCATGGCGTGGTATGGGCACTTAAAGTTCCTGCACAATGCGCCGTGGTGGCAGGCGGTGCTCATGGGCTGGGGCCTCGCTTTCTTTGAATATCTGTTTATGGTTCCGGCCAATCGCATGTTTGAAGCGCAGGGCTTAAGCTTGGGCCAGATGAAAATCACGCAGGAAGTGATTACCCTGCTGGTGTTTGTACCGTTCATGCTGCTGCTCTTTAAGCAGCCGTTTAAGCTCGACTATCTCTGGGCGGGGCTGTGCCTCTTGGGTGCGGTGTATTTTGTGTTCAGGAACAGTGTGGCGGCCTGATGCCGATTTGCTGTGTCAACGTCGCAAAACTGCTGTGATTTCTCACTTTCAGCCCTTATTTTTGCCAAATCCGGCAGAATTTTGCCCGGCATTGCGCCAAAAGGACTTGGTTTGGCGTACTAAATGCGGCAAACTACGCGGTCTATTTTCCTGCTCTTTATTTGAACGATTGCCATGACTGAGACGACCGCTAAAACGACATCACCTGCTGCTGATTCACCGCAGCCCGGGCCGCTGGTCGGGATCATCATGGGGTCGCAGTCGGACTGGGCCACCATGGAGCATGCCACGGTGATGCTGGCGCAGCTCGGTGTGCCGTTTGAGTGTGAAGTGGTCTCGGCACATCGTACGCCGGATCGTCTGTTCAGCTATGCCGAAGCCGCCCAAGGCCGTGGTCTCAAGGTCATCATCGCCGGTGCTGGCGGTGCTGCGCATCTGCCGGGCATGTGTGCTGCCAAGACCGATCTGCCGGTGCTCGGTGTACCGGTCCAGTCGTCGATTTTAAACGGTGTGGATTCCTTGCTGTCTATCGTGCAGATGCCTGCGGGCATCGCGGTCGGGACGCTGGCGATCGGCAAGGCCGGTGCCACCAATGCGGGCCTGCTCGCCGCCCAGATCATCGCGCTGCAGGACCCTGCAGTTGCAGCGAAAGTCGCGGCCTTCCGCGTGCAGCAGACCGAGAAGATCCTGGCAAATCCGATTCCGGGTCAGATCGGCTGAGCCGGTTTGCGAAAATAGTTTTTTAATAGAATTTTTCATTTAAAATCATGGTCATCATATCAGCCGGATCAAGGTGAACCGGCGATGGGATGGCTTTTTTTGTTTAATCCGATTTTTGTTTAATCGACTGTGTGAGTGTAATACGCGAGATGAATCAGGCCGTGGACAACATGAATAATCCAGCTTCTGACAGCACGACGACCCCGAAGAGCACCGTGAAAACCATTGGTATTTTTGGTGGTGGTCAACTGGGCCGTATGCTGGCGCAGGCGGCACTGCCGCTCGACCTCAGCTGTACTTTTTATGAAGCTGGCCTTGAGTGCCCATCTGCCGTACTGGGTCAGGTCTTCGATGCACGCGATCCTGCCGCCCTGCACGCCTTCATCGCGCATAACGATATCTTTACCCTTGAGTTTGAAAACACCGCGCTGACCGATGCCGATACCCTGATCGCACAAAAGACCCTCTACCCGCCACGTGGCGCGCTCGCCACCGCGCAGAACCGGCTGGCTGAGAAAGCGCTGTTCGATACCTTATCCATACCGGTCCCGGCATATCGTCGCGTCGAGTCCGAAGCCGACCTGCGCGCCGCCGCCGACGCCCTAAGCCTGCCGCTGGTGCTGAAGACCGCGACCGGTGGTTATGACGGTAAAGGTCAGTTCGTGGTGCGTACACTCGATCAGATCGCTCAGGCATGGGCGGAGTTGAGCCCAGCGGGTTTGCTGATTGCGGAGTCCTTTGTTGCCTTTGAGCGCGAAGTGTCGATCATCGCGGTGCGTGGTCAGGATGGCGAGGTACGGACGTGGCCTTTGGCACAAAATCATCATTACCACGGCATCCTGTCGCATTCGATCATTCCGGCGCCTGACAGTTCCGCTTTGGAGCCGGTCGCACAGGACTACATCACGCGTTTGCTCAATCATCTCAATTATGTCGGCGTGCTGACGCTGGAGCTGTTCGTAACGCCTGATGGCCTGTATGCCAATGAGATGGCGCCGCGCGTGCATAACTCCGGTCACTGGAGCATCGAGGGTGCGGTCTGCTCGCAGTTTGAAAACCATATGCGCGCCGTTGCCGGTCTGCCGCTCGGCTCTACCGAGCTGCTGTCTCCCTGTATGATGGTCAACATCATCGGTCAGCACCCCAAGCGCGAAGACGTCCTCAAGCTTGCCGGTGCGCAGCTGCATTTCTATGGCAAAGAAGAGCGTCCGGGCCGCAAGCTCGGTCATGTGACACTGATCCCGACGCGGGGGCATACCGTGGCGGAGCTGGCGGCGCAGTTGGCAGAGGTATTGCCGGAGCCGTTGGCGCTGAAGAGTAAATAAGACCTTTCAGAAGTAAAAAAGAAAAATCCCTGCGGTAGTTTCTATCGTAGGGATTTTTTTATCTGGGTTGGGCTTGCCGCCGGCGGAACGATTGTCTGGCCAAAAGTAAGCAAAAGCCCCTTTTCGCGCAGAACTCTCTTCTCTACAAGCGTGCCATCCTTGGCTCGAGCAGCTGCGCTCAGCGTCCCTGCGAAAAGCAGACACCTTAATTTGAGTGGCACTCACCCTTAAGGTCGATTTTTGATATCAATCGGTCGAGCATGTGACCCGCTCACGATGCAAAAAACGCTCAATCACTTCCGCCAGATACGGCGGGCACTCCTGCATGGGATAATGGCCGCAGTTGGGGATGGTTAGCAGCTCGGCATGCGGGTGCCACGCAAGGAAGGTCTGCTGCATGGCTGCGGCATCGATCCCCGGATCGTGATCGCCAATGACGACCAGATATGGCGTCTTGCACCCACGCACCTCCGCCACAAAATTCGTCTGCGTCAACATCGCAAGATATGGCCGACGGCATGCCTCGGCGATGCCTTCGCGGTTTTGCTTGAGCTTGTGATGTGCCCACTGTGTGGAGAGCCGATCACCCGTCACAAAGCGCAACAGCCGCAGCAGGGCGTCATCATCCTGACCGCTGCGGGCAAAGAAATCATAAGCGGCCTGATCCAGCGGATTGCCGGCGGCAGACAGCGGGCATAGGGCGATGGCACGCTTGATCCGCGCAGGTGCGTCAATCGCCATCCGCTGGGTCAGCATGCCTGTCATCGAGTGACCGATCACATGAAAGCGCGACCAGCCCAAATGATCTGCCAGCGCCAGACAGTCCTGTGCCATCTCGTCAATCGTATAGCGGCCCGTCAGATGGCGGGATGTGCCATAGCCGCGCAGATCGGCAAACACATAGCTGAATGCACTGCCGTCCAAGTAAGGATGCAGTGGATCGTAACTGGTGTGATCACTCAGCCAGTCGTGCAGGACTAGGACGCATTCGGGGCCGGTACCGTGTCGGACAAAGCCGAGCAGGCTGGATGGGTGGGATAAGAGAGTTGGGTTCATCGAAAACGCGCCTTTTTGGTTTGTGGTAAACCAAAAAAGAAACGCCCTCCGGGCAGACCGGGAGGGCGTGTTCAATTGAGCTGATCATAGCGCGATGAATGCCGAATAGCAAATGATGCCCGGCATAGGTCAGGCGCTATCAGCAGGCGGTATCCACCGGCTCAATGGTCTGTTGTTTGGCCTTGTGCTGCTTGAGCCGCAGACCCGTGATCAGTGGCAGGATGTGGTGGACGTTGAGCTCGCCTTTGGCGCGGGTCGCAGCGACATACAAGAGGCGTAGCTCCTCATCGCTGATCTGTACTTCGTCTTTGTTGGTCTTGTAGTTGTAGTCGTCTTCGAGCATCACCTGATGCCACTCTAGCCCCTTAGCCTTGTGCGCGGTCGAGATCACGTAGTCGGCAGAGGCTTGCGGGGTGATGCGTTGCAGGGCTTTTTTCAGCACATCGGTGCCGTGGTCATCGACGAGCTTGACCAGCGATTTGATATCGCTGCCGTCCTGTGTCTCACAGTACTCATGTACGTCCTGCCAGCTTGAGAACCACGCCAGCTCCGGCGAATCAAAGGCTGGACGCCCGGCTTTTAGCAGCGCTGCGGCTTCAACAAATTTGAGCAATCGCTCACTGTCGGCCTGTAGCGCGACCTTATCGCCCTGCACGAGGCCCGACATCAGCAGCGCCATGGCGCGGGCATTGGTGCGGCAGAGGATGGCGTTCTTGCGCGGCATCTGCGCGGTCAGGCCGATGGAGGACTGACGGGTCGGCTCGCCTTCCAGCGGAATGTCCTCGCCCAACTCACGCAGGAACAGATTCGCCACATCCGCGACCGCATCGCCAAAGCGGAACGAGCGCGTCAGACGCGTCGCGGGCAGGGGTAATTTCTGCATCGCATTCACCGCGCCGCGCCAGGCATAGATCTGCTGGTGCGCATCGCCGACATAGATCACCTGCGCGCGCTGCTGCTTCATCAGTACGCCGAGCATGAGCGGGTCTGAGTCTTGCGCTTCATCAAACAGGATATAGTCAGTCGGGATGATCGGGTCAGATAGTGCCCAGACTTTGAGGTAAATATCATGCCCGATCCCGGCCTGATGACGTGGGTCGATCGAGTCCTGCCAGCGCCGCTCGACATGCGGAAACAGCGTCATTCGCAGATTTTCGGCGTCATCTGGATGCAGCCAGTCGGGTAGCTCCAGATGGCGCGGCGCGGGTGAGTGGGCGTTGGTCGCACAGAACTGGCTCACCGCATTGCTGATAAAGCTGCCCTGACGGCTCGCGGTCAGCGTGAAGTATTCAAAGCGATTACCCAGCATACGCCGCACCTGCATGGACGATAGTCCATACTGCTCGGCGATGCGCGAGGGGCTCATACGTGGTAGGCGCAGTTTATCGGTGATGGCGCGATGCACATGACGATAGGCCAGCGAGTGAAAGGTGCGGCAATCGACATTGCTGTGAAAGCGCGTCTTGGCATGCTCGGCGATGGCTTTGTTAAAGGCGAGATAGAGGCCCTTCTTCTGTGGTAATGCTTCGCTAATGAGCTGTAGTGTGGTGGTCTTACCACTCCCCGCATAGGCCATGATCTTGAACGACTGTCCGGCATGCGCCTGCTCGATGGCATAGGCTTGCTCGGGCGTGATCTGGTAATTGCTCGAATCTTTGGACATCAGACGCTGCGCTCCGCCCGGGTCTTCTCGAGCACCCGGCCAAACAGCAAACCGACTTCAAAGAGTAACCACATCGGCACCGCCAGCATTGCCATGCTCATGGCATCCGGTGGCGTGACAAACATGGCAATGGCAAAACAGCCGACGATGATATAGCGGCGATAGGCCGTGAGCTTGTCCACCGTCACCACGCCAGCCAAGATCAGCAGCAAGGTTGCCACCGGAATCTCAAAGGTCACACCAAAAGCCAGAAAGAGCTTGAGGCAAAAATTCAGATACTGGTTGATGTCCGTCATCGGCGTGACGTTGTCTGGGGCAAAGTGGATAAAGAAGGTCAGGATCGAGGGCAGGGTAATGAAATACGCAAAGGCCATGCCGAGGTAAAACAGCAGGATGCTGGAGACCAGCAAGGGGATGGCGATTTTCTTCTCATGCTTGTACAGGGCTGGTGCCACGAACTGCCAGATCTGATGCAGGATATAGGGCATCGCCAGCATGATCGCGAGGAAAAAAGTCAGCTTAAACGGCGCGGTAAAGGTCGAAGTGATGTCGGTTGCGATCATGGTCGCATGCGGCGGGAGTTGCGCACGCAAAGGGCCGGACAAGAGCGTATACAGCTCACGCGAAAAATACGCCAGTGCGAGAAACACCGCAAACACCGCCGTAAAAATCCGGATCAGATGGCGGCGCAGCTCGATCAGATGACCGGTAAAGGACATCTCTCCCAGATCGTCATGGGGCGGTGGCAGGGCTTCAGTCATGAAGGGCTTCCGTAAGTGTCGCTTGCGGGCGGTAGCCTCTCCAAGGTGCCTTCGGCATCACATAGGACGCTGCCGAGGGCGGGATATAGAAATAAGGTTTGTGGACCTTGATTAACTCAGGGTTCAGTACGGGGATGTCGTCTGATGGCACCGGATCGGGCATGATACGCGGCTCTGAGGTATCGAAATGCTGTGCAGCCTGCGCCTGTACCTCGCTTTGTATGTCGCGTAGCTTGGCGAGTTCTTCATTCATCGCTTTACGCATTTCGGCGACATGCACTTCCTGCTCGATCTCACGCTGGATCTGCATGAGCTGGCGGCGGATACGGCCATACCATGCCCCCGCCATGCGCGCGACATGCGGCAGCTTCTCGGGACCCAGTACGATCAGTGCAACCGAGCCCAAGAGCAATAATTCGCCAAAGCCAAAATCCAGCACGATAACACCCGCCTATTCTATTCTGGCTTACGCTTTAGGCGTGGTGTCATCATGAGTCTGTTTGGCCGTGCTGTCGATGGTGCGCTTGTCCTGCTCCAACTGCTGCTGCTTGGCGGCTTCCTCGCCGTCTTTCATCGAGTCTTTGAAGCCTTTGACGGCATCGCCCAAGTCCTTGCCGACGTTTTTGAGCTTGGAAGTACCGAACACCAGTACCACCACGATCAGGATCAGGATCAGATGCGCCGGAGATAAGCCAAACATGGTATGCGTCCTCAAAGGGTTCAATGCAATAGGTTATGGTGACGGACCAGCGTCGATGTTTCATCATACGTGAGCCCGCCACCTTCTGACACGAATACGCGGCAAAATATTCCCGCTGTCCGTCGTTTTTTCGTCACAGGTGTTTTTTACGGGGTACTGCGCGAGGCTTTCTCGACCAGACCCGACAGATCAAAGCGGCGTGCCAACTCATCCAGCACCGCCTGCGGAGCGATATTCAACTGCCCCAGCATGACGATGGTATGAAACCACAGATCCGCCGTCTCATAGATCACGTCACTGGTATCATCGAGAGTCGCATCTTTGGCCGCAAGGATCGTCTCGACCGCTTCCTCGCCGACTTTCTCGAGGATCTTGTTCAGACCCTTATGGTAGAGGCTCGCCACATAAGAGCTGCCCGGATCGGCGGCTTTGCGCTCCTGTACGATCTCGCCCAGACGTGCCAGTACGTCTACTTTGTCATGCAGACTGGCTTCATCTGGCGTCGTCGCATGGCTATGCGCGTCTGCACCGTAGATCGCGGAGGGGTCTTTCTTCACTGCATCGACGATCTGCCAGCCGTCAGCCCCGAGCACGCGATAGAAGCAAGATTCGCGCCCGGTATGGCAGGCGATGCCGCCGTGCTGGGTGATCTGCAGCACGATCACGTCGCCGTCGCAGTCGAGGCGGATCTCGTGCACGTCCTGCACGTGGCCTGAGCTTTCGCCTTTGTGCCAGAGTTTGCTGCGTGAACGTGAGTAGTAGACGCCTTGCTTCTTCTCAGCAGTGAGCAGCAGTGCTTCGCGGTTCATCCACGCCACCATCAGGATACGGCCCGTCAGATGGTCCTGCGCGATGGCGGGAATCAGGCCATGAGCATCAAATTTAACCTCATCTAACCATTGGGGTGCGTATACGGCGTTCATGGATGTCGTCTCAATTTAAATCAGCGGGCACATGCCCTGCGCAGATCAGCAATTATAGTGGTTAATTACTTTAATAGTGTAAGAGATGTCGGCTAGTTTGGAAAAACGGATGTGATATCGATGCGAGCGGTTGCCACGGTTACAATCCCTGCTTGCCAAGTCAAAGCCATGCTGAATTCGACGGCATCCATCAGATTCTCATTTATATACGGATCAGGCACAAAGCAAATGAGTTCCGCGTGATCGGCATCCCATCCGACCCAGAGTTCTGGGGGCGGACAGTCGTCACTATCTATAAAATCCGGTGCAAATCCCTCAGCAAGACAATCAAACATTGTAACGTGAATGGCGTAACGTAAGAGACGGCCTGAGAGTGTTGTATGGGGGTGTCCTTTGACCAGCGTCCGGCGTTGTTCGATGACATCGTGGACTTTCTGGGCAAACATCGCGACAAAATCAGTACGACTATAGTGATCGAATATCCAGCCTTTTCCAGATAATTGCCAAAACTGAGCCTGCCCAGTCTGGATCATCTGTTCATAGTAGGTCGCGACTTCATGCAGAGGCTCAGTCAACGATGCAAGCAGGTGATCGGGTGCGTTCATGCTGGGATTCCGGTTTAGATCCAGCCATTCTAAATCGACCAACGACGATAAAATATAAAACCCGCCTTCGAGACTCATAGAAATAGCGAGGTTCAAACATGGATGCTATTGGATGAGACCGTGAAAGAATCCGTTTGCCACGTCAGGCTTTCGCTCATGGTGGCTTCTTGTACTGCGATATTTGCGACAGCGACATAGG
>JASLEL010000264.1 GCA_030151145.1 Aquirhabdus sp.
CGCACGCAAGAGCAACTGCGTCCAAGGCGACGATGGGGATGTCGATAGGGGATTTAACTCAGCCATGATCGTAACAACTCTTATCCTTTCAGCCCATGTCCTTGAGCAAGGTCCCTAAATTCTTTTCCTGAGGCATTCGCCGCGACGATTCTGATGATCGAACCAACCAGCAGACAGATTCATAATGAATGCGACTATAGGCCATTCACAGGTATTCTGCACCTGTCCACCCATCAAAATCGTAAAAAATCCGCCAGACGTCAGCCGATATGTGAAACAAACATCGTTTTACACATTAAAGCACTGCTTTTGCACCATACCAGCCTGCTCGGGATATAGGCACATCGCCTGCCCTAAGATAAAATGAAGCCGACAAGCACTTTAGGTCTGGATAGATGAAGCGAAATTTTCTGCAAAGGATCATGGACGGTGTCAGGGATGTCTACCTGAAGGCCGAAGATATTCTGGAAGAAGAACGCGAACTGCCCTTGTCCCAAAAACTGCTCAACGACACCATCAAACGTTACGTCACCGACAACGTCGATGAGATCCATGACCTGCATACCGAAATCTTCGATGGCTGGCTGCGCCTGTTTGGTACCATCGATGTCAAAGGCGTCAAAGCGCAACTGTACGTCGATCTCTACCTGACACAGACCCATCTGAACCGGCATCAGCAAGAGCTGGTATTCGAGCAGAAGAGTGACACGTTTGTCGTCGATATCGAATTTGACAAAATCTTAAAGAAAGTCGCGTTTCAGCTCATGCTCTGGTTCTACCGGATACAGGGCAAAGATCCCTTGGGCGATATCTTAAGCCGTCTCGGCATCATCACCATCCAGAATGGTCTCTTGCATCTGGATCTGAGCAAATATCTGGCCGACAATGAAAAAGTCATGCGCGTACTCAGACGGGTCGAAATCAGTCGTGCGGACCTGCGCGAAGACCTCTTTGTCCTCAAAGCCAATCTCAATCTCAGCGCGCTGTTTGGCCGGGGAGCCGAACGGCTGATCGAAGAAAACCTGCTGGACAAAGAGGATCCCGATGCCCCGCCTACCCCACGCCCCTCGGGGAAATCAGGCTAAACCAAGACGCACGTCACACAAAACATACAATTCCAATACGCTCATCGCCACAGTTCCAGATACTCTGCTCAGGTAGACGCCTTGATCTACCTCGCGTCTACGTCCAAAAAACAATATATTGCTTAAAAAATGACTAGACTCGGTGCTGGTTATACAACAAAAAATGACCACACCAATAACAAAAACAGCACGCTAAATAAGAAGTATAGGTACAGCGTATGAATAATGATTTTAAAATAGGGCGCATCGCGTTCTATTTAGGGCTATCTGCATTGGCAGCAGCCAGCCAGAGCAGTGTCGCGATGACGGCACTGGATGAGCATGCCATGTCAGAAGTCACAGGACAGGCCGCATTCTATACCACCTATACGGCACCCAGTGGCTCAGGTACGGGCTCGTCACCCTCCGACTACGGTTTTTTTACGCTGGGCGTGCAATCCACGGTACAGCTGAATGCCAATATTGACCATCTGCAATTAGGCTGTGGCGGTGTCAATGGCAGTGGCTGCGATATCGATATCAACCAGTTGAGCTTAAGCGGTGCACCGGTTGGCGTTGGCGGCAACCCAAACTCGGCACTCAACCCCGGTGCCGGCACATGCCCCAGCGGCGCAACCAGTCCGGCAGCCTGTGATGCCGTACTGACCAATCCATTCATCCGCCTTGCGATTGCAAACCCGAACTCCCTCTCGACCCGTCAGGTCGTAGGTCTTCAGTTAGGTGCCCAGAATATCAGTGGCCTGCTGCAGAGCGGCCAAAACAGCACCACGGGGAACGGGATCAATGACCTGTCCGGCTATGTGCACGTACAATCCACCTCTGCAGCCGATACACTGACCGGTACCATCAATACCGCCAGTATCAATTTCCCCGTCAACAGCGCGACCATCGGCATCCCCAACAACGCATCGCCGGGCTACATCATTAATGGCACCCTGAACGCCCTGTCGATTCTGGGCTTATTCAGCGGTGCGACCGTCAACTTTCAATTGACCAGCGGTACGGTGACCATTCCGGCCTTTACCGGCATCAATTTCTCAGTCGCGGCACCGACCATCAATGGGACCCGCGTCACCGGCATCACAGTAAATCCATCCGCGGGTCTGCCCGATGTGATCTTAGGCTATAACCCCGATGACAGCACCTGCGGCGCACTCGGTCTAGGCGCCTGTAACCAGTATGGCACACCCGCACAGAACTCCAACTTCAGTCAGGCCGGATCATCAGGCCCCTATCCTGTCAGCGGCGGTACCGTCGGGACTCAGGGCGGACCGGTCAATGCACAGACGACCTCCTGTAGTGGTCTGGGCTGTCTCGTCCTCGCTGGTGGCGGTGTGGGCGACAACTTCAATGTCCATCTCTATGGTCTGATCCATAATATTCAGGCCAATGTCGCGTTCACACAACCCTTGGGCTTTATCCACTCGCTGGTACTGAATTCGCCCGGCTCACTGAGCCTGCAAAGCCAGCCCATACTCTGGCCCGGCTCACCCAGTGGCGACGTCGCGCAGAACGGCTGGTGGCTGTCAGTCAACAATCCGGTCTATCTGGGTAATCTCGTCCCCAGCAACGCCATCAATCTCTGCGCGGACCCGACCAACACCTCATCGTGCGTGTTCCAGCAGTTCGCCTCCCAGTTCAATGCCTATCTGAAAACCAACCCACCAACGACCAACTCGGCCCTGACGCTGCTGGCTGGTCAGAATAATCCGAATGTCGCAACCGGGATTCAGATCGGTCAGGTCACCCTCAGCCCGATCATGATTGCCCTGAATGGTGTCCAGTTGGCAAGCCAAAACACCGTCCCCAATTGCTATGGTGGCCTGCACTTCTGTTAACTCTTGTACTGCGCCTGACCGGATGCAATGAAAATCTGCATCCGGTTTTTTTTATATCATATCCGCTCATATGCCCAGGCATCACCAGCCATTTCCTCAGATATATGACCAGCCAAAGCCATCTATTCAACGCGATGCGCTCAATATCACAGGCTACATGGCATAAAACGACATGATTTGCGCAAAAACAGAAACTCATTATTTCTTTTTTTGAAAAAATCAGTTTTAATCGACTAACTTATTATAAATATTTTATATTTTATTCATTTGAGATTGTTTGCTTCGTCCGAGTCATCGTGATTCACCTCATCATCAGGCTCAATAATCCGTTTGTTTGCTATAGTGAATCCAACCCCTGAATAGGCTCTTGATGATGATGAATGATCTTCGTCGCAAACAATGGCTTGCCGTCTCGACCACGCCAACTGCCACAGACATAAAACAGCATTTTGCACCGCAGGATATCGTCCCGTACTCGGGGATCTATCGTGCCGTACATGCGATTGGGCATCATCTGGTCCAGCATATTACCTGCATTGAAGAAAGCACGTTTCCGGCATGCGCGCACTGCGG
>JASLEL010000270.1 GCA_030151145.1 Aquirhabdus sp.
AGATCATCAATGAACAGGGCAAACGTCTGCAAGTCACAGCCAGCTTTGGCCTTGTGAGTATGGAAAACATCGTCATTGCAGGTCATCACCTGATCAAGTCCGCCGACGAGGCGCTCTATCAGGCCAAGCATAATGGCCGCAACCGGGTTGAGATTGCGACCATCGAAGCAGAGGTCACGGTCGCCGTGGTAGAAACCGCCGAACCAGCCCCCAGCCTATGCGCAAACCTTAGCCCCGATTGGTCAGGATCTCAGCGCCATTCTTGAGGGTCAGCGTGACGGGGGTTTTCTCAGCGGTACGCAGCAGGCCCTCCCAGATTTCTTCACTTAAAGCCAGATCCGTCGTCAGTACCCGCTCAATGCGGGTATTGCCGTCGCGATCCTTGAGTAAGGTCAGCCCTACATGCAGTTTGCCAATCTGCCAGCCCTTATGCTCGGCATACATACGCAGGGTGATGGCCGTACAGGCACCGAGGCCGCTCAGGATAAAATCATACGGCGCAGGTCCTGCCCCCTGCCCACCTGCATCGACCGGCTCATCGGCAGTCAGGTCAAAACCACGCGTCTGGATCTGATGGGTATAGTTCTGATCGGTGGAGTCTACTGTTGCAGTTGCGATGGCTTTCATATCAATGTGCTCCTTTCAAGTGGCCTTCGAGTGGCGGGACAGTCAGGCGGGTGCCAGCATGCGGATGATCGACCTTGCCAAAGCGCGGCGCTTCGGCCACCCAGTCGGCGCGTGCGACCGCAATCTCATCATGCGTACGTGCCACAAAATTCCACCAGACGATGATCTCCTCTGTAAATGGCTCACCACCGACCACCAGCACACGGGCATCTGCCGACGTCTGGATGTTTACGCTTGTCGCGCCTGTCGGCTGGTAATGCAGTGTGCCATGCGGCAACACCTCGCCATCGATGGCAACGGTGCCTTGCAGTGCAACTATGCCATGTTCAAAGGTGGGATTCAGGGCAAGCTGGGTCGTGCCACCATCCTTGCTATACAGATCAAGGCCCAGTAACGGCGTATAGACTTCAACCGGTGAGGTATGACCATCACGCGCGCCAACCAGCAGCGTGACGCTGAAGCCATCCTGCGTATAGATCGGCAGGTCTTGATAATTCTGAAACTGCGGGTGCATATGGCGATGACTGTCCGGCAGTGCGATCCAGAGCTGGGAAGCATGCACGCGTGGAGAGGTCACGGGTGGCGTGACTTCAGCATGGGAGATGCCATGACCGGCCGTCATGAGATTAACCTGTCCCGGCGTGATCACGATGTCATTGCCGAGGCTATCGAGGTGACGCACTTCCCCCTCGATCATCCACGTGAAGGTCTGCAGACCAATATGCGGATGCGGTCCGACATTCATCCCCTCACCCGGTGCAAAGTCAGCAGGGCCTAAGTGATCCAGAAAGCACCATGCGCCAATCGTACGGCGATGGCGACTTGGGACCAGACGTGCCACGGGAGTATCTACACCGATCACGGCGATACGTCCTTCGATACGTTCTGCGTTGGACTGTGTTGTCATGATTTGCTCCTGTCATACATCCATTGTTATCGGCCACCGTTCAAGGACGGTTTCAACCTGAACTCCTGACCGATTGTAAACATTTCTGCCACATGGTTTTGGGTGATTTTGGTGTGGTTGTCTTATTTGATTCTTAAGTAAAAGTGAACGAACGCTCTTCTCTTATGGCATAAAAAAAAGCGACGCATCAGCGTCGCTCCTTCATCTTACAAACCACGAATCACGAATGCGTCATGTCCAGTGGCACAACCCATTTGTTGAACTCTTCTTCGGTCACATAGCCCAGAGCCAGTGCGGCTTCTTTCAGGCTGGTGCCTTCTTTGTGGGCTTTCTTGGCGATGGCAGCGGCCTTGTCGTAGCCGATATGTGGATTCAGGGCAGTGACCTGCATCAGGTTCTTGTCCAGATTTTCCTTGATCTTGACGTTGTTTGGTTCGATACCGACAGCACAGTTGTCGTTGAAGGCCAGACACGCATCGGAGATCAGTTGGATGCTTTCCAGTACGTTATGCACCATGACTGGTTTGAAGACATTGAGCTGGAAATTACCTTGGCTACCGGCAAAGGCCACCGCTGCATCATTACCATAGACCTGTACCGCAACCATGGTCATGGCTTCGCTCTGGGTCGGGTTGACCTTACCGGGCATAATGCTGCTGCCGGGTTCGTTTTCAGGGATGATCAGCTCACCGATGCCGTTGCGCGGACCACTGGCCAACCAGCGTACGTCGTTCGCCATCTTCATCAGCGCACCTGCCAGCGTACGCAGGCTGGCACTGGTCTGGACCAGCGCATCGTGAGCGCTCAGGGCCGCGAATTTATTGGCCGCACTCTTGAACGGGAAGCCGGTTTCTTTCTCGAAGTACTCAGCCGCCAGCGCACCAAACTTTGGATGCGCATTCAGACCGGTACCGACCGCAGTACCACCGATGGCGAGTTCGTACAGGCCGACCAGTGCATGGCGGGTCTCGGCGAGGCAGTAGTCGATCTGGGCGACCCAGCCACCGATTTCCTGACCCAAGGTGATTGGGGTTGCGTCTTGCAGGTGAGTACGACCCACTTTCACAAGGTCTTTGTACTGTTCGGCTTTGCCAGCCAGCGTATCACGCAGGACTTTGACGCTCGGGAACAGCTTTTCGTTCAGCTCCAGCACCACAGCGATGTGCATGGCGGTTGGGAAAGTATCGTTACTGGACTGACCGCGGTTGACATGATCATTCGGGTGGACGGGTGTCTTGCTGCCCATCACGCCGCCAGCGATTTCGATTGCGCGGTTCGAGATGACTTCGTTGGAATTCATATTGCTCTGGGTGCCCGAACCAGTCTGGAACACCACCAGCGGGAAGTGCGCATCCAGCTTGCCCGCGATCACTTCATCGGCGGCTTGGACGATCAGCGCCGCGACATTCTCAGGCAATTGGCCCAGATCGCGGTTGGCTTCGGCAGCGCCTTTTTTCAGGATACCGAGACTGCGAATCATCGGACGGGTGAATTTAAAACGATCCACGCCGATCGGGAAGTTCTGAATACTGCGTTGGGTCTGCGCGCCCCAGTAGCGGGTGCTCTCGACGTCCAGTGCGCCCATTGTATCGGTTTCTACACGTGTACTCATGCTCTTCCTCTCGTGTTGTGGGTGGGTGTTTGCGTAGTGCAAATCATTGCGGTCATTTTTAATTGCGGCGATTATACAAAAAAACCGCCTCTGGCGGGCCATCATTCACATCGGATGCGTAGCGATTCGGTATATGGTAAAAACGAATGAACTTTCTTTAAACAATACGTTGACACCATGTCCGAACATACCATGTCACCACCCCCAATCCAGTGGCAGGTGAAACGCTTTAGCGAATTGACCACGACCGAGCTCTATACCCTGCTCGCCTTGCGCATGCGGGTCTTTGTGGTCGAGCAGGCTTGTGCCTATCAGGACATTGACGGGCTGGATATATGGCCTGAGATACGCCATGTCTGCGGTTATCGGAGTGGTGAACTCATCGCCTACTTACGGGTGATTGCACCTCAAGAGCTGAGCAAAAACACCACCCTTGCTCATCATCCCGGTATCAGCCAGCATGCCGTGATTGGTCGGGTGTTGATTGTACCTACCGCTCGTGGCGCAGGACTAGCCCATACGCTGATTCAACAAGCCATCAGCATCTGTGAAAACACTTGGCCTGATTCACCACTATTCCTAAGCGCACAAGCCCACCTGACGGACCTCTATCGGCAGCATGGTTTCCACGCGCAAGGCAAGGTCTATCTGGAAGACAATATCCCGCATATCGATATGATCAGACCGTAAGGACAAACCGCCAATTAACTGACCGCCACCAGTCTCGCCCGCGCATCCGTAGCCTCCTGCATGATGCGCTGCATCAACTCCTCGGCATTGGGAATATCATGTACCAGACCCTGTACCTGCCCGATGAGCTGTACGCCGGTCTCATGATTACCCTCTATCGTCGCCTGCCGGATCTGTAGCGTGGCTGCACCAAAGAAGGCAAGCTTGATCGCCTGTGTCAGCCCTTGACGAAACACATCACTAAACAGCCCAAACATCGGCCGTCCGGTCGCCCGCGCCGCCTGTAGCGAACGCCAGACGGCGCTCCACAGGGTCAGCGGCTTGGCGGTGGCCTTTTCTGCGGCTGGCGTCTGCATCACACGACACGGCATGCCGTCGAAGTGGGTATTGTAGATCGTCTCTTCGACGTTCTTGTCCATGATCAGGGCTTTGGTCTTGGCGTGTACAGGACTATCAACGCTCGTAGCCCAGCGTGTGCCCATCGCCACTGCATCGGCTCCCAGCGCTAACGCAGCCACCAATCCACCACCTGTACCAAATCCACCCGCAGCAATCATCGGCAGTGTCGTGACCTCGCGGATCGCTGGAATCAGGACAAGCGACGTCACCGCCCCACCATGTGCCGCCGCCTCATGACCCGTCACGAGCAATGCATCGACCCCGGCCTTCTCGGCGCTCAAGGCATGCTTGGCACTGATCACAGTCGCGATGGTCTTGCCACCATAAGCATGCACACGTGGGCTGATGTCGGCTCCATTCCCCAGAGAGAAATTCACGACCGGCACCTGCTCTTCCAGCGCCACTTCGAGATTCTCTCGTGCACCGGGCATGATCAGCGCGACACCAATGCCAAACGGTTTATCGGTAAGCTCGCGCACACGCCGGATCTCAGCCCGGGTCTCATCCACGGTCAGATGACCGATAGCCAGAATGCCAAGCCCTCCGGCATTGCTCACGGCCGCAACCAATGTTGAATTGGACACATAGGTCATACCGGGGCAGATCACCGGATAGCGGATACCAAAGAGTGACGTGATACGGGTCTGCATCGTGGAAGCCCTGAAATTATGAATATATCGAGTGTACCTGAGGCAGGATACTGCGTCATGAACGCAGCATTCACGCCTTGCCTTTCAGATTTTTGGGCACCTCACCCGTCCAGCGCTTGACCGCTCGCGTCAGTGCACTCTGATCCGAATAGCCCAGTGCATCCGCGATCTCAGCCAGACCATGCCGCCCCGACTGCATATACTGCTGAAAGAGCGCCAACCGCACGGCATCCACCTGCTCTTGCAGGAGAATGCCGTGCGCCTGTAATCGCCGCTGTAGCGTGCGTCCTGAGGTATGCATCTGCTGTGCAAGGTAACTCAGCGACGGTTGCTCCTGCCTGAAGATCGTATCGGTGATGAGCTGTCTAAACTGACGCTCAAAGGCATCACTGGGCAAGGTATTCAGCATCGCCTCGGCATGGCTTGCCAGCAATGCCTGTAAGCTCTGATCATGGCTCTGCAGAGGGATCGCAAGGTACTCAACCGGACATTCAACCGTCGTGATAATGCCGCCAAAGGTCACGGGGCATTGAAAAAAATCCTCATAGGGCGTGAGGTCTCCCGGTGCGGGATTGACAAAATTCACGCGTAGCGGACGGATATCCTGCCCCGCGATACGGCGGATCAAAGTGACAAACGACGCAATCGCCGTCTCATCGGCAAGCTGGCCGGGATGAATATGCTCGCTGCCCCAACTCGTGATCACACGGTCGCCGTGGATTGAGATCGATAAACTATTGACGTCATACACCAGCCGCGCAAAGTGCTCAAACTGCCTTAGAGCATCGCCGATACTGGCGCAAGACTGTCCGAGATAGCCCATGATGCCCATATGGGCTATCTGTGCCTCTGCACCTATGGCGAGTCCCAGAGCGAGACTTGAACGTCCGGTATTGGCTTCCACGAGTTTGCGCGTTTGCTCAAGGTATGCGATCCATGTCTTGAGCGGGAGCCGTTTGGCGGCCTGTCCCGGTGCCTGAGCCAGATATGCCTGCAACTCTTGTTTGAGGGTGTTCACTTCCGCTTGTAACACAAGCGACCATACCTGCCGATCCAGATAAGCCATCAGCATCCCGCCAAACGATCCGGCAATCTCCATCTGTATTCCTCTATTGTTTTACTGTCTTGCGTACTGTCGTCAATGCCGCCTTGGCCGACAGCCTATGCTGCCATAAAGTATCGACAACTTGGCGGCAAATGTCAAAAATGGGGTCAGTTGCGGTCAAGTATTCCAGCCGTCGATTTGTCATCATGTGATCACAGCAGTGCCTGACACCGTCAGGCCAAACGACTCACACCAGACTAAAAGAGCACATTATGTTAGGCATTCCCGTCGCATTATTTTTCGCCAATGGCGTTGAATGGTATGTTCATAAATATGGCCTGCACGGTATCCCGCGTCCGGGTGCGGAGCGTAAATCCTTCTACAAGCTTGGCATGAAGAACCACTGGACCCACCATCGCCGTGTACGTCTGGATCAATACCGCGATGATGAACTGTATGCCCATCCCCTGCACAACGACGATGGCCGTACCGAGATCAAGGGTCTAATCGTACTCGCTGGTGCCACGACACTGGTCTTTCCGATCGCGCCGTTCTTTACCCTGACCTCGTACTACTGCGCATGGAACTATTTCAATACGCACCGTAAATCGCACCTTGATCCTGAGTGGGGCAAGCGCAAGATTCCATGGCACTACGATCACCATATGAACACCAATCAGGACGCCAACTGGTGCGTGACCAAACCCTGGTTTGATTACATCATGGGTACCCGCGTGATCTCATCTGCTGACTTGCAGGAGTCCAACCCGCTCGGCATCAAGCTGCCCGCATTCGTTGAGCGACGTCTGAACAAACTGGCCCGCCGCTATGCCCCACGTGCCTTTGAAAAGCTTGACGCCAACATGCAGCATGAACGCGAACAGCGTAACAAAGGTCTAGAAAACGCCATGCCGACCTTTAGTGCCGCAAGCTAAAGAGCGCGCTTCATTTGACCATCAGAAAGCCTCCCTATGGGGGCTTTTTCATTTCAGACCTTTTTGTAAGTTCAACTATCACTGTACTCTGAATTCTTTTACGATCTGGTCAAATGCTTCTCATACAGGCAGGCATCATGGCCGATCACTATAGCTATATGGACTCTCCCGTCGGGCGACTGACGCTCGTAGCAAGTGCGGCCGCGCTGGTCGCCATCCTGTGGGAAGTCGAACACCGTAAACCGCTCAAAATGGCAGACATGACCGAGTCTCATGATCATCCCGTCCTGCAGGAAACCATCCGGCAACTGGCCGAATACTTTGCAGGACAGCGCAAGACCTTTGATCTGCCACTTGAATTCCGCGGGACCGATTTTCAGCGCAGTGTCTGGCAAGCGCTCCTGACCATCCCCTATGGCGAGACCCGTAGCTACCTCGATATCGCCAATCAGCTTGGCAACCCTAAAGCCGTACGCGCCGTCGGTGCCGCCAATGGCCGTAATCCCATCTCGATCATCGCCCCCTGTCACCGTGTGATCGGGGCCAGTGGTGATCTGGTCGGCTTTGGTGGTGGACTACCGGCCAAGATGAAACTACTTGAGCTGGAAGGCTATCTGCCCGCCCAGCAAGATCTGTTATTCAACTGACCTCACTTAAAGCAGACTCATCACAAACCAGTACCGTATAAACAAGACGTATCACAGGGAAATGTACCCATGAGTTCGACTCCCACCGATTCATCTAAAACAGCCTCAAAGTTTGCCACGGTAATCCGCGTCACCAGCGGTAACTTTATCGAGATGTTTGATTTCTTTGTCTTTGGCTTCTACGCCACTTACATCGCTCAGACCTTCTTTCCGACGCATGACCAGTTTTCCTCCCTGCTACTCACCTTTATGACTTTTGGCGCTGGCTTCCTCATGCGTCCACTGGGCGCGATCTTCCTCGGCGCCTATGTGGACCGTGTCGGACGACGCAAGGGGCTGATCACCACACTGGTACTGATGGCCTGTGGCACACTGCTCATCGCCTTTGTGCCGGGCTACAGCACGATTGGATTACTCGCACCACTGCTGGTACTGATTGGTCGGTTGCTGCAAGGCTTCTCGGCAGGCGTCGAGCTGGGCGGGGTATCGGTTTATCTGTCCGAGATGGCACCACCGGGGCGTAAGGGTTTCTATGTCAGTTGGCAGTCGGCCAGTCAGCAGGTTGCTATCATCGTGGCAGCAACCTTGGGCTATCTCGTGCAGCAGAATCTACCCGAGAGCGCCATCGCAGCGTGGGGCTGGCGTATTCCCTTCTTTGTTGGCTGTATGATCATCCCGATCCTGTTTTTTATCCGTCGTTCCTTGCAGGAGACCGAGGCCTTTAAGGCTCGCAAGCACAAACCGACCCTCAACGAAATTGCCCAGTCCATGCAGCAGAATGCCGGAATCGTCCTCCTTGGGATGATGATGGTGTCGATGACCACGGTGTCGTTTTATCTCATCACGGTCTATACACCAACCTACGGCAAAGCCGAACTCAACCTCACTACGACCGACTCACTCCTTGTCACCCTGTGTATCGGCATCTCCAATCTGATTCTGCTACCGATCATGGGCGCTCTGTCAGATCGGATCGGGCGCAAGCCATTGCTGGTCACTTTTACCGTACTCA
>JASLEL010000284.1 GCA_030151145.1 Aquirhabdus sp.
ACTTGGCCAAAATGCCACGGCAGCGGGCCAATCAACTGGTCGCTGAAGCGCTTGCTGGCGTGGGACTGGACAAATTCGCTCACGCGCTGCCCCGCGAACTGTCTGGCGGCATGCAGATGCGCGCATCTCTTGCCCGCGCACTGGTCACCAAACCAGATCTGCTGTTATTGGACGAGCCATTCGGCGCACTGGATGAGTTCACGCGTAACCGGCTGGATGCCGATCTGCGCAACCTTTGGCAGAAGAACAAGATGACGGTGGTTTTCGTGACGCACAGCATCTATGAAGCCGTCTATATCTCAAGCCGCGTTGTGGTCATGCAGGCACGTCCAGGACGGATGATTGCCAATCTGTCGATCGACGGCCCTGACATACGAGATGGTGCATACCGTGTATCTGATCCGTTCATGCGGCAGTGCAACGCGCTGTCAGAACTGATCAGCGATGCCCACCACGACGTGGTCCATTAAGGAGTACAACTCATGACACATCATGCCGCCACGACAGTCTCCCCGCACACTCGTCTCCACATACGCCGGTTGCTTCCGACGACAAAAATCATTGCACCGGTGTTAGTTGGCGTGGTCTTTTTGCTCATCTGGCAAATGACCTGCACGCTCGGACATGTCCCGACTTACCTTATCCCGTCACCCTCGGTCATAGCGGCACAATTCATTCAGGATGCACCGTTGCTCTTGGGCAGTTTGTTCGCCACGCTAAAAATCACCATGCTGGCCTTCCTCTCTGCGACGATTTTAGGCGTGTTGATTGCTTTGCTGTTCGTACAGAGCCCACTGATCGAAGCCAGCCTGTTTCCCTATGCCATCCTGCTGCAGGTGACACCGATCGTCGCCATTGCGCCTCTGATCATCATCTGGGTTAAAAACATGACCGCGGCACTGGTCTTGTGCGCCATGCTGGTCGCCTTGTTTCCGATCATCTCCAATACCGTGCTGGGCCTGCGCAGTGTCAATACTGGGCTCATTAATCTGTTTCGGATCAATCGGGCCAGCCGCTGGCAGACACTGGTCAAGTTGCGCATTCCCAGTGCACTGCCTTATTTCTTTGGTGGCTTGCGGATCTCAAGCGGTCTGTCACTGATCGGGGCTGTGGTTGCCGAATTCGTCGCTGGAACTGGCGGCAATGGCGCTGGTCTCGCTTATCAGATTTTACAGGCGGGCTTTCAGCTGAATATCCCGCGGCTCTTTGCAGCGTTACTCCTCATCACCTTGACAGGCGTTGTGCTGTTTGGCATCACCGACTGGATAGCCCGCATCTGCTTACGTGGCTGGCACGAAAGTCAGCTCTAAAGTAGAGAATCACAACGAGAACCCGAGGAAAATCCTAATCATGCTCACCACGACCAGTCCCAGTATCCTCATCCGTAATGCAACGGCCATCATGACCGGAGCACGACCCGGGCAGGACTATCTCACGCGAGCCGCAGGTAACGACATCCGCATCTGCGGCAAGACCATCGAAGCGATTGGTCAGCTCACCCCACGCCCTGATGAAACCACCATTGATGCAACCGACTGTGTGATCTATCCGGCGTGGGTCAATACCCATCACCATTTATTTCAATCTTTGCTCAAAGGCGATCCGATTGGTATCAATGCTTCGCTCACCCCGTGGCTTGCAGCCACCCCCTATCGCTTCCGCGCGGCTTTTAATGAAGAACGCTTTCGGCTTGCCGTACGGATCGGCATGATTGAATTGATCCGCTCCGGCTGCACAACCATTGCGGATCACAACTATGTCTACTATCCAGGGATGCCGTTTGACAGCTCGGCGATACTCTTCGAGGAAGCCGAGAAACTGGGGATACGCTTTGTCCTGCTGCGCGGTGGTGCGACGAAAACCCGCCAACTGGAATCCGTACTACCCAGCGCACTTCGCCCAGAAACGCTGGATGCCTATATTGCAGACATTGAGCGGTTGACCGCCCGCTATCACGAACCAGAACCCGACGCGATGAAACGGATCGTCATGGCACCGACCACGGTACTCTACTGTATCTCCCCTAGCGAGATGCGCCAGACCGCAGCAACTGCGCGGCGACTCGGCTTGCGCATGCACAGTCATCTCTCTGAAACCGTAGGCTATCTGGACAGCGCTTATGACCTGTATCGACAGTCTCCAGTTGCTTTCTGTGGTGAACACGACTGGCTGGGACCCGATGTCTGGTACGCGCATTTGGTCAAAGTCGATCACGATGAGATCGCACTGCTCGCCCAAACCGGTACTGGCGTCGCTCATTGCCCACAGAGCAATGGGCGACTGGGCAGCGGGATTTGTCCTGTGCGGGATATGGCCAAAGCAGGGGTTCCTATCTCCATCGGCGTCGATGGGGCCGCGTCCAACGAAGCTGCAGACATGATTTCCGAAATCCATATGACATGGCTTGCACAACGGGCGCGGTCAGGGATGGAGGCTCTACCCAATTTTCGCGGCGGAACCTATGAAGGTGGTGCCGATGCTGCCAGTGTCGAGGACGTCATTCATTGGGGAACCGCAGGTGGCGCAGAAGTTCTGGGACTGGATCAAGTTGGACTCATCGCACCGGGATATGTCGCCGATATTGCAGTTTATCGTCTGGATGATCCGCGCTACTTCGGGCTACACGATCCGGCGATTGGTCCTGTCGCCTCAGGCGGACGCCCGCATTTAAAAGCGCTGTTCTGTGCAGGTCAGCAAATCGTCCATGATGATGTTATCCAAGATCTCGATCTGATCGAGCTCGGCCATGATGCAAGACGAACCGTAAGAGCACTACTGGCCGAAGCAAGCTCGCTTTGATCAGAAGTATCCAGATGATCGGAGAAGGGCTCAACATCAGTAGCCCTCTTTAAGAGCAAGCTGAGATCGAAAGCCACCAAAACAAAGGCTTTAAAAAATAGTCTACGTTTCTCTCCTAAAGTGCAAAACTGATATTTCTATTCAAGCCTAAGATTGAACCCAAGTCACACCCCCTTTGTGAATAGTCATGCTCCTTGGCGCGATACGGGCAATCACCTCTGCCGAGCAAGAAGCCTTAAACAAAGTAATATTCGCCACATCCTGCACTTGCGGCCATTGCAGCTTGCCATCATTGCTCAACGGCGTTTTACCTGTCGCGAAATACAAGGCACGTGACAAGTGATATTCACTCTGCCAACCATACAACTGCGCAATCACATTGCTACGCTCAATAATGTCGCCTTGACCAAATGGATACCAGTGATCCATCACGCTGTCCGTGCCAACTTCCACCGCTACGCCCATATCTCGCAGCTCGGACAAAGGCATTTTAAATTGAATCGGCACCCCGGTGATCAGCTTGACCCCAAGTGACTGCATCTGTGCAGCATATTCCCACAACTCTCCATCCCGATGAATGTCATGCAGTACAAACGCATGACTGACATGTACCCGATGCTTGAGTACCGGATTTTGCTCAATCAACTTAAACAGTGCCTGAAGTGTTTGCTTTCCCGCGTCATTACGCTCGTGCAAATGAATATCGATGCCGACATTGTAATCCAGCGCCAGTTGAACTGTGGTCTCCAAGGAGCGCTGCAAATCCCCATCAATTGCGTGAGGATCAAGCCCGCCCACATAATCACAACCCATGCTTAACACCTCTTTCATCAGTGACACAGCATCATCCCTGAATAAACCATGCTGAGGAAATGCCGCAATTTTGGCTGTAATTTGATGCTGATACTCCGCCAGAATGGCTTGAGTATTGACAAAGTGCTCAATGCCAATCGAACGATCCACATTGCAATGGGCCAAGGTACTAGTGGCACCTTTGGAGATGATTAAATCCAGGATGGCTTTGGCGCGCTGCGCCATCACCGGCAATTGCTGCGTCAACAGTTGCTTCTCAATCTCGATCATTTGCACCACGGTCTTATTTTCTTCCGCTGCCAACCACGGCCCGCCATAGTAGGTTTTATCCAGATGAATGTGGGCATCATGAATGCCCGGCAATGCCAGCGCCCCTTGCCCGTCGATCCGTGGCAAGTGCTGATGACTGGCTGGCAAAGCAGCCCAAAAAACCTGTGCAATGCGGCCATTTAAAATATGCATATGCGCAATTTGGGTTTGTGTGGCCTGAACTTGTCCTGCATCGTTGTAAACGAAACCACTTTCCAGACGAATATTCTTTAAGACATACTCTGAGTAATGCACCATAAATTCCACCATGTAATGAAGTATTTACTTACTTATTTGAAGCTAAAAATACAGGTCATCAGACCTGCATTGAGACGTTGATCCGTTAAACCGCCAGAAAACTTTTTAATGCTTCGCGACACATCACCTTATGGGCACTTTGCCACGCCGTATCGACCAAATCGGTTTTAAACATAAACGACATGGTGCGCGAGTTGGATTTAGGAAAAACAATCAGACTGACCATCATGGTATATAAATGCAGTGGATCAATGCCCTGCCGAATGCTGTTTGCCTGCTCCCCCCGTTGCAATAACGCGGAAACATAATGCAGCAGATGCGATGAAATTAATGGAATGGTACTGGACTTCTGGATGTTTTCCCCATTATTCAGGTTTTCCTGCTGCAGGATTCTGAACAGCTCCCGATGCGTGGCAAAATGCTGTTCGGTAAAATCATATAATTTCAAAATACCGTCTACCGGATCAATGCGGTCAATATCCAGATTCAGTTGCAACTCGCTGTTGCGCAGCTCTTGCACGGTGTATTCCAGCACCTCCAGATACAACTGCTCCTTACTTTTGAAATAGTGGTAAATCATACGGATATTTGTTTTTGCTGCACGGGCCACCTGCTCGACTCGAACCCCGCTCAAGCCTTTCTCGGAAATCTCCTCAATGGCAACGCGTAAAATTTTCTCGCGGTTGGAAAGTGCTTCCAAGTGTTCCGGCTCTGTCGCTACCGTTGTATTCATCTTTAAGATCTTCTCAAAACCATGTATCTAATAACTAAATTAATGACGAAAAAAAGGCACTGTCAGGGCTTTGGGGGCCGTTTGTTTGCCCATAAACCCTGCAACAGCAAATAATGCGAGTACGTAAGGTAGCATGATGAGTAATGCCGGAGGTACATTTATATTCATGGCTGGCAGTTGGTATTGCAATGCGCTCACCGCACCGAACAGGACGCACGCCAACGCAGTCCGCGATAGACTCCAGTTGCCAAAAATGATCGCGGCCAAGGCCAAAAAGCCGATGCCATTGGTCATGCCTTCAGTGAAGGTATGAATATCGCCGAGTGAAATGAAACACCCTGCGATAGCAGCCATAACGCCGGAAGTCATCACACCGAGATAGCGCAAGGCGAC
>JASLEL010000350.1 GCA_030151145.1 Aquirhabdus sp.
ATGCCATAAGCCAGATAGCCCGCCGAGCTGTATTGATTGACCAATGCCCGATGACCGATCCGCATGCAGGATGCCACCATCAGCAAGAGCAGGCTAAACAGGCAGACGATGCCGACAAAGCCCAACTCCTCTCCGATAATCGCCAGCAAGAAGTCCGTATGCGCCTCAGGCAGATAAGACAGCTTCTGCACGCTATGCCCCAAGCCGGTACCGGTCAGCTCACCGCGACCAAAGGCGATCAGACTCTGCTTGAGCTGATAGTCCGCGCCGAGCTCATCATCCCATGGATTGGCAAATGACGTTAGACGCCGCAACCGGTAAGGCTCAAACACGATCGCCGCCCCCAGCGCAAACAGCGCAGCGGTAAACAGCACGCCAAACTGCCGGATCGGCGCGCCAGCGAGGAAAAACACCGCCATCATACTGGCAACCACCACCACACTGGCACCCAAGTCCGGCTCCAAGAGCAGCATCAAGAGCACCGAAGCCATGGGCACCGACAAGCGAAAAAAGCCCGACCAGCTAAAACGAATCTCATCCTCGCGCCGCACCACATAGTCCGCGGTAAACAGCACCATGACAAACTTGGCAAACTCCGACGGCTGAAAGGTAAAGCCCGCCAGCTTGATCCAGCGTTTGGAGCCGTTGACGTCGGCACCAATACCCGGAATGAGCACGATCAGCAGCATGAAGACCACCAGCACCCAGAGCAGGAAGGTCTGGTTCAGCCAAGCCTTCAGCGGGATTTTCATGGCAAAAAACACCGCAAATACGCCAATGAACAAATACATCAAGTGACGCGTGATGAAGTACAGCGGCTGGTGAAATTTATAGTCACCATAGGGAATCGATGCCGAGCCAATCATGGTGGTCCCGACACAGAGCAGGGCAATGACACTGAAAATCAGCATTCGCCGTGCCGTCAGCTCATCCGCCAGGAGCGGCAGCGCCATGATTCTTTGCCAGAATGAAGACAGTTTGCTCCGGCTGGCGGTCATCGCTGCTTTACGGCGTGTTTTCGGGGTCTCTTTGCTTTTTGGAGAATCGTTGGTCTGTGCATCTGCCGCCATGTTGGATTCCTGCAAGAAGATGGCGATCACTGCAGGTGCCGTGATCGCCGTCTTTTATTTAATCATTGAATCAATTTAAAAATTACGCTTTAAAGTCGAGTACCAGCTGTTCAAACTGCCTGCCACGATCCTCGTAGCTTAAAAACATGTCAAAACTGGCACAGGCCGGCGACAGCAGCACCACATCACCCGCCTGACTCACCGCACGGCTCTGGCTCACGGCGTCAAGCAATGTCGTCGCATGTCGAAGCGGCACGCCGTCAGCCGTGACTGCAGGTGCAATCGCCGACTCAATGACCCCGGCATCTTCACCGATCAGGATCACGGCTCGGGCATAGCGGGCCAGTGGTCGCGCCAGTGGCTCGAAGTTCTGCCCTTTACCCACGCCACCGAGGATGATCGTCACCTTGCCCCCGAGCTGACCGTTCTCGCGGTCTACCCCATTGGCAGCCAGTGCAGCGCCCAGACCCTCCACCGCAGCCAGCGTCGCACCGACATTGGTGCCCTTGGAGTCATTGTAGTATCTGACGCCCTGTTGCTCAGCGACAAACTGACAGCGATGCGCGAGCCCCGGGAACTTGCGCAGGGTGTCCAGCATGGACGCCATCGGCAGTCCCACCGCCTCACCGAGCGCCAGCGCTGCCAAGGCATTGGCGACGTTATGATTGCCCTGTATCTTCATCTCAGCGGTCTTCATGAGACGCGTACGGCCTTTGGCGAGCCATGCTGTACCGTCGTTGTCGTTCAGCACGCCGTAGTCATTGATATCCGGCGCATTAAGGCCAAAGCTGCTCTTGGGCGTCTCATCGGCGATCAGGGGACGTGTCAGGATGTCCTCACGATTGATCACATAGCGCTGACATTGCTGAAAAATCCGATGCTTGGCCGCATGATAGTCCACCATACCGGTATAGCGGTCCATATGGTCTTCGCTGATGTTAAGCACGACCGCGACTGCTGCCGCGAGGTTCTGCGTGGTCTCCAGTTGAAAGCTCGACAGCTCCAGCACGATCAGCTCCGGATCATTATCCAAGAGCTCCAGCGCCGGCTTGCCCAGATTGCCGCCCACAGCCACACGGACACCCGCATCGGCCGCCATCTCGCCGACCAGTGTGGTCACAGTACTTTTGGCATTCGATCCCGTGATCGCGACGATGGGCGCCTGTGTCGCACGACGCAGCAGCTGAATATCTCCAACGACCGAGACGCCAGCCGCCAGTGCTGCCTGTACCGCAGGCTCCTGCAGGGCGAGGCCCGGACTGAGGATGATTTCTTCAGCCTTGCACAACAGCTCGGCATCCAGCCCACCCAGATGACAGTCTACCCCTTCGGGCAGATCAGCCAAGCCCGGCGGGTCCATCCGTGTATCGGTCACAGCCACCGTGTAGCCCTGACCCACCAAATATTTCACCACGGATACCCCGGTCTTGCCGAGGCCAGCCACGACTCTTAAACCCCCACGCTGGATCAACATGTCGTGCTCCCCATTGTCTTCATTATTCCAGATACCACTATTTTACCTCATGCCGCCTACGGACGTTGCGTGCATGCACACTTATTCTTGCCTCGCGGCTTCTCGCTTGATGACTGAGCGTGATGGCTTAACTTCATTCAGCGGCGACGGTTTAAAAACCCGCTCTCCTCGAGCAGAGACATCGTCACGCCAGTCGCACTCGCACTGCCGCTGTCGGCTGCCCGGTCGCCGAGCAGGAGTCGCTCCAGATAGCGCGCCAGCACATCCACTTCCAGATTAACACGGCTGCCAACCTGCCACTGGTCGATATTGGTATGGCCTGCCGTATGCGGCACCAGATTGAGGCTGATGGTCGCGCCTTGCAGGTGATTGATGGTCAGGCTGATGCCATCCACGGTGATCGAGCCTTTTTCGGCCAGATAGCGGGCCAACTCGCGGGGTGCTTCGATCTCAAAATAGATCGAACGCGCATCCTGACGGCGTACCCGCACCTCACCCACGCCATCGACATGGCCGCTGACCAGATGTCCGCCGATCCGCGTGGTCGGCAAGAGTGCCTTCTCCAGATTGACCGGCATGCCCTGCCGCCATGCGGTCAGGGTGGTGCGATTCAGCGTCTCTGCAGACACGTCCGCGACGAAGTGGCGGTCGCCCATCTCAATCACGGTCAGACAGATCCCATTGGTGGCAATCGAGTCACCCAGATGCACATCCTGCATCGACAAACCGCTATCTGCGCCGTCACGGGTCTGAATGGTGATGCGGATATCCCCGCCCTCGTGGGCGAGCGCACGGATGGCGCCGACCGCCTCAATAATTCCAGTAAACATTGAAATCTCAATTATATGCACGCGGCCCTGTGACAAACCGCGTCGATGAACACGACTCTATGATGTAGATATGCGATGCAATAGCCTGATGATTCGTTTCATTTAATAAACAGCAACATCGGCAACGGAAGCAACACGCCTCATTCACTAATCAGGCACTAAAAGACCACAATTTCAGCGCCTTTTTCGCCGACACTGTACTTACTGACGAAGGCGACGGTGTGATGCACGGGAATATCTCCCGACCACACCGAAGCGGATAGTTTAACAAAGGAGCTTCCGATGAAGAAGATCATGATTGTAGCGACTTTAGCCACTGCACTGTCTGGTATCACTGCCGTACACGCCGATGATCAATGGCGCGGGAACGGCGACCGCGGCAACTGGCAAGGCAATGGCCAGCAAGGCAATAACGGCCGTGATGATCGTGGCAACTGGCAAAACCGTGGCAATGGTCCTGATCAGCGCGATTTCCGTGGTGATCGCAACGACCGCAATTTCCGTGGCGACCCCGATGGTCATTGGCGCAATAAGTATTGGAGCGGTCAGCGCTTTCAGGCTCCCGGTCAATACTACCGTCCGAATGGCTATCAGGTGCGCACCTGGCGCGGCGGCGACCGTCTGCCTAACGGCTACTATCGTGACCGTCGCTACTATGTGGACTACCGCGCCTACCGTCTCGCCCCGCCACCCCGTGGTTATCAATGGGTCCGTGTTGACAATGACGTGATCCTGACCGCAGTCGCCACTGGTGTGATTGCCAGTGTCGTGACTGGCCTGTTCTACTGATCACGGTAACGAACATCTCCAGCAGCAATTGTTGCTGCGACCCGAAGTCTGATCGGCTTCGGGTCTTTTTTATGCTCAAAAACGGCGTTACACGCGCTCTGGTCGCAAGATCCAGCGCAGATCATCCCCGATCTGGGTCAGACTCACCGTCTGCCAGCGGATTTGCTGGCTCATCTGCGTCAAAGGCAATGTAAACATCGGACGTCCATCCGATCCCAGCAGCGTCGGCGCCAGATAAACAATCAGCTCATCCACCAGACCGGCTTCGATAAACGCCCCGGTCAATGTTGGCCCAGCCTCAACCAGCACATCATGGATCTGGCGCTCGGTTTTCAACCGATCCAGTAGGGCAGCCAATGGCATCTCAGGCCAAACCGCCACATCGCCCTCCTGATGCCAGACCGGCGTCTGCCCCACCAAGAGCAGTGACGCCTGATGCTGCAGCAAATCCGCATCCTGCGGCATGCGCCCCTTGCGATCCAACACCACGCGCAAAGGCTGGGGAATGAGCGCCACATCGCTACCATCCGCAAGCTCACGCACATTGAGGCGGGGATTATCCGCAAGGACCGTCCCGATGCCGGTGATGATGGCACCGCTTAAGGCGCGGAAATGCTGCACATCCAGCCGGGCAGCCGCACCTGTGATCCATTTGGACTCGCCAGAAGCCATGGCGGTACGCCCGTCGAGACTGGCAGCGACTTTAAGACGGACATAAGGTCGCCCACCAGCCATAGTCTGCAAGAAACCGGCATTCAACGTCTGCGCTTCGGCCTCGCAAACCCCCACCCGCGTCGCAATCCCCGCCGCCTGAATGCGCGCCAGCCCCTGACCACCGACCTTGGGATTGGGGTCCAAAGTCGCGATCACGACGCGCGCAACTTTCGCCTCGATTAAGGCATTAGCACACGGCGGTGTACGACCAAAATGCGCACACGGCTCCAGTGTCACATAGGCCGTCGCACCCGCAGCCTGCTCGCCCGCCATACGCAAAGCAAACACCTCCGCATGCGGCTGACCGGCTTTCGGATGGAAGCCCTCACCGATACAGACTCCGTCCTTGACTAATACGCAGCCAACTGCCGGATTAGGCCGCGTGGTATAGCGGCCTTTGGCCGCCAGTGCCAGCGCACGCTGCATCCAGATCTGATCTTGGTCGAGGTCCATATCTTGGCCTAAGTCCTGATTCTGCTCACTCATGCTGACTGCTCATCTGATCAATGGTGCGTTTAAAGGCTTCGACATCCTGAAAATCGCGATACACCGAAGCAAAGCGCACATAAGCCACATGATCCAGCACATACAGTGCATCCATCACCGCCTCGCCAATCCGACGCGACGGGATCTCGCGCTCACCGAGACGACGCAGCTTCTCACTGATCTCGGACAGCACGGTATCGAGTTGATCCAGACTCACGGGGCGTTTCTGCAGGGCATGCTGCAGCGAACGGCGCAGCTTGGCCTCATCAAACGGCTCATAGCGACCATTGGATTTGATCACGCGCGGCATGACCACATCAAAGGACTCAAAGGTGGTAAAACGCTCACCGCAGACCACGCATTCACGACGCCTGCGGATCTGCCGTCCTTCGGCCGCAAGACGTGAGTCGATCACCTTACTATCGGGTGCATTACAGTAGGGACAATGCATGATGACGAACACAGGAAAAATAAATGCAAGTGTAGCAAAAAGCGGCCGCGACCATTGGGCAAAAGAAACGACAAAAAAAATGAGAACCGAAGTTCTCATTTTTTAGTTTAACCGGTAAGTGATCGATTATTCGACACGTTCACCATGTTGAGTGACGTCCAGACCTTCGCGCTCGGCTTCTTCAGAGACACGCAGACCGATCACGACATCGACGATCTTGAGCAGGATGAAGGTTGCAACACCACTGTACACCAGCGTGATACCGATACTTTCAGCTTGGATCAGCAGTTGGTCCAGTACAGGCTTGGTGTCAGTACCCATGACGGCTTTGGTCGCAAATACCGCAGTCAAGAGCGCACCAACGATACCACCCACACCGTGTACACCGAAGGCATCCAGCGAATCGTCCGCTTTGAGGATTTTCTTCAGGCCAGTAGCACCCCAGAAACAGGCAGCACCTGCAACCAGACCGATGACCAGCGCGCCACTTGGATCGACATAACCCGACGCAGGAGTAATCGCAACCAGACCAGCAACCGCACCCGAAGCACCACCCAGTACAGAAGCGTGACCACGGACCAGACGCTCAACAGCCAGCCAGCTCAGGGCAGCAACAGCGGTCGCGATCTGAGTCACAACCATCGCCATGGCAGCACGGTTGTCCGCAGCCAGCTCACTACCAGCGTTGAAGCCGAACCAACCGACCCACAGCATGCTGGCGCCCATGACGGTCAGAACCAGATTGTGCGGTGCCATTGGCTCTTTGCCCCAGCCTACACGTTTGCCCAGTACATAAGCAGCAACCAGACCTGCGATACCAGAGTTGATATGCACAACGGTACCACCGGCGAAGTCCAGAGCGCCCTTCACAGCCAGATAACCGTTACCATGCCAGACCATGTGACAGATCGGGGAGTAAACCACGATGCTCCACAGCGCGACGAATACCACGAATGCCGAGTATTTCATGCGTTCTGCGAACGAACCGGCCATCAGTGCAGCAGTGATGATCGCGAAGGTCAACTGGAACATCATGAACAGCATTTCAGAGATGGTCGTTGGCGAGGCACCAGCAGGTGTCCAGACCTGATCAATCGTAATGTTATGCAGCATTACGCGGTCAAAGCCACCCAGGAACGATCCCAGCGTGCCGGTAAAGCCGTTACCGAAGGCCAGCGAGTAACCGATCACAACCCAGACCACAGTCACAACTGCAGTCGCGGTCAAGCTGTGCATCATGGTGCCCAGTACGTTTTTACGACGCACCATACCACCGTAGAACAGCGCCAGACCCGGAATGGTCATCAACAGCACCAATGCCGAGGAGGTCAGCATCCAGGCGCTGTCGCCTTTGTCAATTTTGGCTGGAGCAGCAGGTGTTGCTGCTGGTGCCGATGCAGCGGAAGTCGCGGCCGGTGCAGACGCAGCGGCGGGTGCAGACGCTGCGCTGTCAGCCGGAGCAGACGCGACAGCAGAAGCGGCCGGTGCAGACGCATCGTCTGCCATCGCAGCGGTAGACGTCACCGCGGCGGAGGTAAACAGTGCGCCGGCTAATCCCAGCGCAAGCCAAGCTTGTTTCATAGGTTGTGTCCCCTGTGCAAAAACATTTTTGAAATCGTAAAGTGTTTTGTTTTTTGTCGGGCATCAGCAGTGCCGGGTTTGATGCATCATCACGGAACGAAGATCTCTCAGTCTAAATCGCTCGTTCCACCCGTGTTTTACGCCGCCGAAGCTGACAACATCCTTATCTGATCAGAAAACCCAATCAGACCGCTTCTGGACCGGTCTCACCGGTACGGATACGGATAACTTGTTCCAGATTGCTGACGAAAATCTTGCCGTCACCGATTTTGCCGGTTGAAGCAACGCGGCTGATGGCTTCAACAGCCTGCTCAACCATTTCGTCACGAATCGCGATATCGATTTTTACTTTTGGCAGAAAATCGACGACATATTCAGCCCCACGGTAAAGCTCGGTATGGCCTTTTTGACGACCAAAACCCTTGACCTCAGTTACCGTAATCCCCTGTACGCCAATATCAGACAATGCCTCGCGGACATCATCCAACTTGAATGGCTTGACAATCGCTGTCACTAATTTCATTGTAAAACTCCTTCGCGCTTCACTTTGATATACATCAGTTGAATGAGAAAAAACGCACGTTAAATCAACTTACAAAACACATACTCACTTTACTATTCAAAAACCGTACCAGACTGATGGCACAGTCGTCAGATCCCATATCACCTCCGCTTACGGGACCTGCTAACACAAGGAAAACTCATCATATTTACTCAGGCCCGCACAATCAACTCAAACCGCTTCCGAATTGATCCTGCGACTCACAGACCCCTTGTTATACGCTCATTTTTTATCATTCTCAATCTGCGCCAAAGGCCGATCAACGCAATATATGAAGTAAAGCCCATCCCGCGAAATCAAACCTTGTGCCTCACCGGAAAAGCCCGCCCCATACGCATTCACCTCTGATCGCGCACAAGAAATGCCACATCATCTACGCGATTCATGCTACTGTTTAACACGATTTTTAAGCGCTGCGACCAAAATAGCGCACGGATTTTGTAACGCACTATTAAAGAGCACAAATGCACCATGATTGAACAGATAATTCAGACCGCCTCCGACCTGATGCACCTGCCTAAAGCAGACTTCGATAAAAACATGCGTGCATTCATTGCCGAAGGCATGGAACGTCTAGATCTGGTCAGCCGCGAGACCTTCCTTAGACAGGAACAGCAACTGCAGGTAGCCCGTCAGGCCATCCGGGCGCTTGAAGCCCGGATCTGCGAGCTTGAGCAGGCACTGGCACCCCACACCACCTCGACCACTGACGAATAATCTCGACCCGCACGATCAAAGAGATCATCAGGGCACGAGACATCTATAGAAATAAAGATCAGCAGGGGCAAGGATCAGCATATGTCGTTTGCACAGGTATGGACACGGGGGGTCATTGGTTTGCATGCGCCAGCCATTCAGGTCGAGGTGCATTTAAGTCAGGGCCTGCCTGCACTCACTATCGTAGGTCTGCCTGAGGCCGCCGTCCGCGAGAGCAAGGATCGCGTCCGCTCCGCCATTCTCAATTCCGGTTTTCAGTTTCCCCAACGCCGCCTGACGATTAACCTCGCCCCTGCCGACCTGCCCAAAGACGGTAGCCGGCTTGATCTGCCGATTGCACTCGGCATACTGGCCGCCTCGGGTCAGATTGAACCAGAAGTGCTTGCGGATCGTGAGTTTGTCGGCGAACTGGCACTGAATGGCGATCTGCGCAGTGTACACGGCATCTTATCTATCGCCCGCGCCGCACATGCAGCCGGTCACACGCTGTTTGTTCCTGAGACCAATGTCAGTGAGGCGACCCGCATTGATGGTCTTCAGGTCTGGGGCGCGCCAGATCTGACCAGCCTGTGTGCTCATCTGGAAGGTAGTCAGCCACTGACACCGTCAGAACGACATCAGCAAGCACCGTCCGATACTATGCTTCCCGACATGGCCGATATCAAAGGACAGCACCGCGCACGTCGGGCATTAGAGATTGCGGCTGCAGGGGGGCATTCGATCCTCTTTTCAGGTCCTCCCGGCACCGGCAAGACCCTGCTGGCCTCTCGCCTGCCCAGCATCCTGCCGCCATTGACCGATGATGAGAGTCTGGAGGTTGCCAGTATCTATTCTATCGCCCAGAGTGAGCATGCCTTTGGGGTAAGGCCCTTTAGAGCAGTCCATCATACGGCCTCAGCCGCTGCGCTGGTTGGAGGAGGCTCGCAACCGCGTCCCGGCGAGATTACGCTGGCGCATCATGGCGTGCTTTTCTTGGATGAGCTGCCCGAATTTGATCGTCGCGTGCTGGAAGTGCTGCGTCAGCCGCTGGAGTCGCACGAAGTCGTGATTTCACGTGCGGCGCGACAGGTCCGCTTTCCGGCCCGCTTTCAGTTGATCGCGGCGATGAATCCCTGTCCTTGCGGCTACGCCAGCGACCCCAGCCAGCGCTGTCGCTGTACGCCCGACATGATCAGCCGCTACCGCGCCAAGCTTTCTGGTCCACTCCTGGACCGTATCGACCTGCATATCGAAGTGCCTGCGCTGCCATTAAGCGATCTACAGCAGCAGACCGCTGGTGAAGCTTCCGCCTTGGTCCGTGAGCGTGTGCTGGCCGCACGCAAGCAGCAGCTCAGCCGGCAGCAATGTACCAATCAAGCCCTGCTGCCTGCGCAACTGGATCAGTATGTGCCGTTGGGCACACCTGAGCAGGCACTGATGCAGACGGCACAGACCAAGCTTGCGCTATCGGCTCGTGCCTATCACCGGGTGCTACGGGTAGCGCGGACCATCGCAGACCTTGCAGGCAGTGAGCAGGTACTCAATGTGCATCTGACCGAGGCGCTGGGCTATCGGGGTTAAACTCACCCAAAAATGAACTTTTCACAAACCCTCAAGTGCCTGACGTAATTAAATAAATTAGTTTACGCTCCATTAAAGGCTAAATCATGCTAGATTCTATTAGACTAAAATTCACTGAAAACCCTAGTTTAGAGCTTCCGATTAGAGGAATAACTATATTTGTAGGTCCAAACAATTCTGGAAAAAGCTTAATTCTTAAAGAAATTGAGAGAGCATTTTTAACATACCCCTTCCCTAATGATCTAAATATTCTAGAAAAATTTGAAATTACATGGCCAAATTCCGATGATGAGATAAAATATCTTTTAGATGGATTCAAAAAATTTCAAAGAAAGGACCTAGGCTCAGATCAATTTGTTTTTGGGCGTATAAACCCTAACAGCGGATTTGAATCCACTATTATTCATCAGCCACATATCTACAGAGAAGGAAGGAATAAAACTAATAAATCTTGGTGGGCAGCTCATGTTCTAAGGTGGCAATTATTAAGGCTTGATGGCAGGTCTCGATTTAATTTGACTAATGACCAGTCTGGCGGAGACCTACTCGCCACTCCAAACAACAATCTAACGCTATTATTTCAAGATGATGAAGCAAGAAAACGTGTACGAGATTTTATCAAAGATGCATTTGGAGTAAATTTTGTTATCGACCCAACAAACTTAGGAACTCTTCGTATACGGCTCTCTGAACAAAATCCTCTCACTAACGAACAGTCCTTAAATCAAGAGGCTAGGGAGTATTTCAGCAACGCAAAACATATCAAGGATGCAAGTGATGGCGTCCAAGCATATACAGGTATTGTAACCGCCGCTATTTCTGGAGAATTCCACACGATCCTGATTGATGAGCCTGAAGCCTTTCTTCATCCTCCATTAGCCAGAAAGCTGGGAAAGCATCTAGGCTCTTTGGCAACTGAACGAGGTGCATCCTTACTCGCATCAACTCATAGCTCTGACTTTTTAATGGGTTGCATACAATCGACGAAAAACGTACGCGTTATTCGAATGGAGTATAGTAATGGAAAATCACGAGGCCGGATGGTTGAACCAACTGAATTAGAAAGCATGTTCAGAAAGCCATTGATGCGCAGTACAAACGCTATTGAGGCTTTGTTTTATGATGGTGTAGTTGTCACTGAATCCGATAATGATCGGGCGTTCTACGCTGAAATTTATCATCGCATATCTGAGGACACCGAAGGATGTCCATCTATTCTATTCATCAATGCACAAAATAAACAGACTATCAAAGATATCCTTGGGCCTTTGCGCAAATTTGGAGTTCCTGCGGCAGCTATTCCAGATATCGATATCGTCAAGGATGGAGGAAAGACATGGAATGATTGGCTTAGTGCAGCCCGTATTCCTGATGCACTACACGAAGGCTATCAGAATCAAAGAAATACAATTAAAATGCGTCTTGATGCCACTCACAAAGAGATGAAAAATGGTGGAATTGACATTCTTTCTCCATCAGACAAAGAAGCGGCTAAAGTTTTGTTCGAACAACTCAAAAATTACGGTATCTTCGTAGTCCAAGGCGGCGAATTGGAAAATTGGCTACAGACATTAAGTGTTCCCGGAAAGAAAACTCAATGGACCGTAGCGATGCTAGAACGCCTTGGAAGCGATCCTGAGGACTCAAATTACATTTCTCCCGGCACGAATGATGTTTGGGAATTTATAAGGGGGATTATTGAGTGGATCAAGGATTCTACTCGGAAAGGAACAGACTAGTTTTGATTTTGTTAAAAAACCACTAAAGAGAGTGCAAGCCTCCTAATTGTAGCGGCGAAGGTTCCCCAAAATTTGCTTGCTTCACTAAGGAGACTAGCCGCACACCCTGCGATCCCGTAGAATGCTGAAGATTCACACAGCGTTATAAAAATAAGTGATATTTCCCCTCGTGTAGACCAC
>JASLEL010000371.1 GCA_030151145.1 Aquirhabdus sp.
TAGGAGAGCAGCATCAGCGAATCGAGATTGAGCAGGAAGACCGTGATCGAGATGAGCTGGAATGTGGTCTTCAGCTTACCCACCCATGACACCGCGACACTGGCACGATTACCCAGTTCCGCCATCCACTCGCGCAGGGCCGAGACGGTGATCTCCCGTGAGATGATGACGATGGCGGCGAAGGCCATATAGATATTGGGCTGCCACTGCACGAGGACCACGAGGGCGGCGGCGACCATGAGCTTATCCGCGACGGGATCGAGGAAGCGACCAAAGGCCGAGCTTTGATTCATGGCGCGTGCAAGGTATCCGTCGAGCCAGTCGGTGATCGCAGCCAGCGCAAACAGGCTGGCAAGGATCACATGACGGGTCAGACTGCCCGCATGACCGGCAATACCGATGGCAGGCGGCCAATAAGAAAAGAGCAGAAAGACCGGGATCAGTACGATCCGGGACAGCGTCAAGATGTTTGGAATATTGAGAATTTTACCCGCCACAACTCTGCCCTATGTCTTTGCGCGATATGTTCGCGCCCGATGGTTTGGCCCTGTGCTTTGATCTGATCAATGCTGGCGTGTAATGCCTGCCGACTTTAACAGTCAGAAATGTCATTGATGTTATGCTGTTGCTGTCCATCATAGCAGACTGTGCGTAATATGGAGAAATCCGATCGACCGGGTTTTTTGATCGCCAGTCTGTATTCCGGGCTTTATTTATGATGCGATCACCCCGATCTAGAGCAGATCAGACGGTTTTTTTACCACAGTCATTTCCTTACAAAGCAGAGTAATGCCCGCTTGAATACGTTGACCACGCCACCCGTGCAGCCGACATCCGCTGACGCACAGCCACCACAACCGCAGACGTTACCTACTCAGGAGATGAGCGGACTGACGGTGATCCGTCTCCTGCTGCCTTACCTGTGGCCTGCGGGTGAGTGGGGGCTGCGGGCGCGTGTGGTCATCGCGTTGGTGTTGCTGTTTGCCGCCAAGATCACCACCAGCTATCTGCCGATCCTCTATAAGCATGCGGTCGATGCTTTGAGCCACCAGCAGCCTGCGGTGCTCTTGATCCCGGTGGGCTTGATCGTGGCCTATGGCATCACACGTGTGTGCGCGCTGGCTTTTGCCGAGCTGCGTGATACGGTCTTTGCGCGGGTGCAGCAGCATGTGATCCGCGTGGTGGGGGTGCAGGTGTTTGATCATCTGCATCGGCTGTCGCTGCGCTTTCACCTGTCGCGCCAGACGGGTGGGGTCAATCGCTCGATTGAGCGGGGCACGCGGGCGATTGATACCTTATTGTCTTATCTGCTGTTTAGTCTGGTGCCGACGCTGTTTGAGATTGGTCTTGTGACCACGATCCTGTGGCGGTTGTTTAATGGTTGGTTTGCGCTGGTGACGTTATTGACGGTCGCGGCCTACCTGATCTTTACCTTTACCATCACCGAGTGGCGGACCAAGTTTTATCGCGAGATGAATGAAGATGAGAGCCGAGCCAATACTCAGGCGATTGACTCACTCTTGAACTTTGAGACGGTTAAATACTTCGGCAATGAAGCACTAGAATCAAAGAAATACAATGTTTTACTAAAGAAACTGGAGGACTCCTCGGTCAAGAGCCAGTCCAGCCTGTCGCTGCTCAATGTGGGGCAGGGCACCATCATCGCCACGGGTCTGACCATCATGATGTGGATGGCGGCGCGCGGTATACAGGCGGGCACCATGAGCATTGGTGACTTTGTGCTGGTGAATAGCTACCTGCTGCAGCTCTATGCGCCGCTGAATGGCTTGGGCTTCGTCTATCGCGCCATCAAACGTGCCTTCACCGATATGGAGAAGATGTTTGAGCTCCTGTCGATCAACCGCGAGATTGCGGATTGGCCGGATGCTCAGCCGCTACATATTAACGGCGGGGCAGTGGCGTTTGACGAGGTGCACTTCGGCTATGATCCACGCCGCGAGATCTTAAAGGGTGTGAGTTTCCAGATCCCGGCGGGGCATACCGTGGCGGTGGTCGGGGCGTCGGGTGCGGGTAAATCAACCCTAAGCCGTTTGTTGTTTCGCTTCTATGATGTCAATGGCGGGGCGATCCGGATCGACGGACAGGATCTGCGTGAGGTACAGCAGGAGAGCCTCAGGGCATCCTTGGGCATCGTGCCGCAGGATACCGTGCTGTTTAACGACACCATCTACTACAACATCGCCTATGGCAAGCCCAACGCGACTCAGTCCGAGATCGAGTACGCGGCCAAACTTGCCCATATCCACGACTTTATCCTTGCCATGCCGGACGGGTATCAGACCGTCGTGGGCGAGCGGGGACTCAAGCTCTCGGGCGGTGAGAAGCAGCGGGTGGCCATCGCCCGCACCATCCTGAAAGATCCCGCGATCCTTCTGTTTGATGAAGCCACCAGTGCGCTGGACTCGCATACCGAGCGTGAGATCCAGAGCAATCTGCGTGAGATTAGTCGGGGTCGCACGACCTTGGTCATTGCTCATCGCCTGTCGACCATCGTCGATGCAGATGAGATTCTGGTCATGGCGGACGGTCAGATCATCGAGCGTGGCACGCATACCCAGTTGCTCCTTGCACAGGGTATCTATGCCGCCATGTGGCAGCAGCAGGCGGCGGAGCGTTAAGTGTTTGTCATGATGCGCACTGTCTATGGAGACGGGGTTGCGTTGATGTCTGCTGATTCGTCGTGTCCGGCTTTGCGCACATGTTTTGTTGCAAGTCGATTGCAAAACTGAACTGGAGTGTACGAACCGTTTACATATACTGAGCATCTTCAAGGATCTGTTCAGGACGGGAGTCAACATGCCACTGACGTTTGTGCGCTCGATGTGGAGCCGCTTTAATCATGTGGACGTCATTCCGCTACGCGATGGTCAAGGTCTGCATGTGCGGGTGATTGGCACCAGCATGGGCCAGCCGGTGCTGATGCTACCGGGGCTCGGGATGTCGGCCAGTGCGTGGCTGCCATTTATTGCCCGCTATACTTATCAATACCGTTTTTACCTGCCGGACTTACGCGGCGAAGGGTTGTCGGCGGATCTGGAATTCAACCAAGACGATGTCTACCAGAACCATATGGAAGACACCGCCGACCTGATCGCACATTATGGCCTCGAAGACATCCTTCTCGTGGGATTCTCGCTCGGCGCCACGACCTCTATGCATCTGCAACGTGCCGGGCTGTTTGGTCCCGTCAAGCGCTACCTGCATATCGACCAGACCCCCTGTATCCGCAATCGCGACGACTGGAGCTATGGTCTGGGCGGGGCACGGCAGGAGCAACTGTTTGAGCGCATGCAGCATGTGCTTGCGCTGTTGAAACAGCATCCGAATGCCGTTTATCTAAGTGATGTGCCTAAAGCAGAGCAGGCCGAGATCATCGCCGTGCTGCAGCAGATCGTCCAGCTCTTGAATGGTGATGGTCGCGCCGAGGCCGATCTGCCTGCATGGCAACGCTATCTGGTCATGGGACTGATGCCGATGTCCCGTCGACTGCCGTTAAGCAAAGTCAGCCGTCTGCTGGCGTATTTCACTGCCTATACGAGCGACGGGCATGACTACCGCGAGAGCTTGCAGACCTTTCCGGTGCCTGTGACCCAGATCGTCGGTATGAAGTCCCCCCTATATGATCCACGCGGGCAGATGGAGATCTCACACCGGGTGCCGCGTGGCAAGGTGATCCGCTTTGAACACTCGGGCCATGTGCCGCTGTTGACCGAGCCGAACAAGTTTATTCGCACTTTGGGCATTTTTCTTAAGCATGACGAAGCGGTCTGAATGAATGTGTTCAGACTGGGTTGGTTTCGTTTATGGGTGTGATTCAACGAAATTGGCTAGATTTAAGCGATATAGCGTCGTCGATGGTGTGGTTTTGAATACATTTGAGCGATTCATGGTTTAAAGCAAGCCTGGATCAAATCAGTCGTGTAGATAGATGGTGAAAATCTCGGCAAAGTGCGATTTTGATCGCATTTTTCTGATTTAAAGCTAACTTGTTGTAATTAAATGGTAATGTGGTGCTGAGTGTAGAGTGGGCTGTTTGTGAATTAACCACTCGAATGAAATGGGATGACAAAGGGTTTGACAGACTGTGAGAAATCTATAGAATGCACCCCACAGCGACGGTGATGCGACGAAATAAAACGAAGCAAAACAGCAGCTTAGATGAATTTGGATGGTTGTGTGGCAGGATTTGATCGGTTGAACTTAAATTA